>NZ_JBALQK010000112.1:0-4248 GCF_036965845.1 Bacillus sp. JJ1127
TGCTATTTTATTTTATATTGGATTTGTAAAAATAAGAGGATTTGAAGGCGGAGCTTATGGTATCCTTTCCTTTTTTCTAATAATATTTAGTATCATATCTTTCTTCATTGGAAAAAGGGTTAATGTAAATCCATAAAGGAATATGTTAGATATTAAGCTAAAAAAGCAGAAGAAAATTATATATTCTTCTGCTTTTTTCTCCGCGTTTTTAATATTAAAAAATTTGAGATTTATAATGCTAATTTAGTTGATAAATAAAATTTTGTACTTCAAAACTGAACCCGTTATATTTTTTATAGCCTGTGTTTTTGTGTGATTCCTACTTGTTCTTTTCAAATGTAGTAATTACTACGCTAAATATAATAAGGGTACCACCAATAAAAAAATTGCTATTTAATGTTTCACTTAAAAGTAACCATCCTAATAAGGATCCTACAATAGGTTGAAAAAAGAAAAATAGTGAGCCAATACTAGCATCCATTAGCTCAAGCCCTTTATTCCACAGAAAAAAAGCACCTGCAGTGGAAATGATTCCTAAATATAATATACCTAGCAGTACATAGATATTTACATGTTCAATTGGATTCGATTGCAATTCCCAAATCATACAGGGGGTAATGAAAAAGAGTGAAAAGAATATTGCATACGTTGTAATGACTAAGGATGAAAAGCGAGTAGAAGCAATTTTTACATAAATAGATAGCAAAGCCCATGTAACAGCAGCTCCTACTAAAATGAGTGTTCCAATAAAATATGAACGAACTTCTATATCCCATCCAATGACGATAATGACACCTATTGTAGCTAAAATGGTAGAAAATATTCTGCGAGCAGTTAGTTTCTCTTTCAAAATTAAAGCAGCAAATACGACCATAAATGCTGGAGTGGCTGATGTAACTAAAGAGCCTGTGTGGGCATCTGATAATTTCGTCCCAATAAATTGACATGTAATCGAGATGAAATAGCCAATGAAACCTATCCAAGCAAAAAGGAACCAGTCCCGTTTATGAATACGTATCTTCTTGTTATGTTTTTGTTCTGTTGTTTTCAAAATTATATATAAAACGAAAAAAGCGATGATAAAGCGCAGCCAGACAAGCGTAAGCGGGGGAACGAAATCTAGTACGTATTTACTTACAACGTACATACCACCCCAAATACTTGCTGCAAGAGATAAACATATAGCTCCTAAAATGGTTTGTTTCATAGTGAAGTACCTCCGTCTATTTTTAGGATTGTATAGGATCCCTAAGACGAGGCATAGTTTATTTGTTATACAAATGCCCGCCCTAGTTTATAGACGGACAACTGGCTGGTCGTTTTCGAATAAATGGTTATAGTACATCTGTATTCTCCTTTCTGTGCTAATGTATAATGAAATTATAACTTAATTTTCAGATTATTGGAGGGTGTTATGAAATATATTGCGATTTGGCCGCATGTGAGTAATTACCGAGACCCTATTTGTCTAGAAAAAGGAGATATGGTTTTAATCGGTAAGAAATATGCAGGACCTGAAAACTGGGATAATTGGGTATACTGCCGCGAAGAGCGAAATAATCGGGAAGGCTGGGTACCAGAGCAACTGATACAACGCAATGCAGATGGTACAGGATTCATTTTAGAAGGATATACGGCGAAGGAATTGAATATAGAAGTAGGAGAGATCCTTATTGGTTTACAAGAATGGAATGGATGGATATGGTGTGGAAATCTAGAAAAAGAAGCTGAAGGCTGGGTACCAAAACAAAATTTAAAGCAATATAGGTAAAAATTTTCAAAATGTAAGTAGATACATATTTTTGCGTTTAAAGCTTTTGTTAAAATATATGGTGATTTTTTTGCATATATATGAATAATAAACCATCACGTTTGACTGTACAGTTTATGTATTGTATGATGTCCTTAATATAACTGAGGGGGGAAGATCGTTGGGAAGGTGTATCGAATCGGACAGTTGGCTCACTTGGCTCACGTATCGAAACGAACGATTGATTATTATACGAATCTAGGTATCTTAAAAGCGGAGCGATCTCAATCTAATTATCGCTATTACGACGAAACAGCATTTGAAACACTACAATTTATTGAGAAATGCAAAGAAATGCATATGCCGCTTTGTGAGATTAAAGAGAGGGTCGAGGAGAAGAAGCTGCTCGGTGTCAATGAACACGTTTCGAAACAAGTGAATGAAGTGACAGAACATATCCATCGATTAGAAACAGAGTTAACGCAGTTGAAACCTCTGTTAGATGGATTGACTGCTTCACAACGTGAAAAAATATCGAAATCTTTATCTGGTCAAACGACAGCTTTAATGCAAGCACTGAGCATGTTTGTATAGTATATATTGTATCTATCCCCTTTAATTTCTGTATAGCGCTATGTTTTCTAACGGAATCAAATCAGAAAACATTATAGTATACAGGAGGTGGACACCTTAGTTTTTTAACTAAGGGGATTCATTGGAAATATTTAATTTAGTCATGGTTGCGATTTTAATCGCATTTACTGGATTTTTCGTAGCAGCAGAGTTTGCGATTGTTAAAATACGTTCAAGTCGCATTGATCAGCTTGTTGCGGAAGGAAAACGCGGTGCGTTAGCGGCGAAAAAGGTAACATCGAATTTAGATGAATATTTATCTGCTTGTCAATTAGGTATTACAGTTACAGCAATGGGACTCGGTTGGTTAGGTGAACCGACAATAGAGAAACTGTTACATCCATTATTTGAGAAATGGGATTTAAATCCTTCCGTTTCACATGTATTAACTTTTGGTCTTGCATTTATGACGATGACATATTTGCACGTTGTAGTAGGGGAATTAGCTCCGAAAACGATGGCAATTCAAAAGGCTGAAAGGGTAACATTGTTATTTGCTGGACCTTTAATGATGTTCTATAAAGTGATGTATCCATTTATTTGGATACTGAATAGTTCAGCGCGTGTTGTAACTGGCTTATTCGGTTTGAAACCAGCTTCTGAACATGAAGTCGCACATACTGAAGAAGAATTACGTCTTATTCTTTCTGAAAGCTATGAAAGTGGAGAAATTAACCAAGCAGAATATAAGTATGTAAATAATATCTTTGAATTCGATAACCGCATTGCAAAAGAGATTATGGTGCCACGAACAGAAATTGTTGGCTTCTATCTCGAAGATTCAGTAGAAGAGCACATGAAGGTGATCCAAAGTGAGCGATATACGCGTTATCCAATCTTTGGAGAGGATAAAGATGATATTATTGGTATGGTTAACGTAAAAGATTTCTTTATTCGATATATGAAAAATGATAAAGAAGATTTGTCATCGATTCGTACGTATATGCGTCCGACTATTGAAGTTATGGAAACAACTCCAATTCATGATTTACTTCTGCAAATGCAGAAAAAGCGAATTCCAATGGCTGTGTTATATGATGAGTACGGAGGAACAGCTGGGATTGTAACGCTTGAAGACATATTGGAGGAAATCGTCGGTGAAATTCGTGACGAATATGATGAAGACGAAGATCCGCCAATTCAACATGTAAATGATTATCACAAAATCGTTGATGGAAAAGTGTTAATTACAGAAGTGAAAGATTTATTTGGATTACACATTGAAGAAGAAGATGTGGATACAATTGGTGGATGGATTATGATGCAAAATCATGAAATTGAAGAAGGACAGTGCGTCGAAGCCGAAAATTATGAGTTTAAAGTACTTGAAAAAGATGCTTATCAAATTAAACGCGTTGAAATTCGAAAAATTGATCATCAACAAGAGAAAGCAGCAACTGTGTAGGTTGCTGCTTTTTTTCTTATACAAAGTAAAACTTGAAATTAGAGGTGGATATTTTGATTTAAATAGCCTTACGTGTATATCGACTACAATTGTAGTGGTTTACTACTTATGTGGGTTGTTACTCCGTTTTCAAAACAAGTAGCAGGGTTTGATATCGGATTAGCAGTGAGTGCATATTGCTTTGGTTATTAGCCCGACGAGTGGAGAAAATCGGGGTATTGTACTTAAGGAAAAAGTTCCTGGGATAGAGGTTTTAAATCGGTTTGCAGCTGCAATAGTAGGAGCCGTCATTATGTATGAAATTGAACATGAAATGGAAATGTGAGTATTTTGTACAGGGATTTTAGGTGATCACTTTTTAATGATCGCGAATCTAGCGTATGCGAATGTACAGTTAGCAAAAGAAGAAGAGGGAAAAAGGAAAAAATCACAGGGAATTTAAAATAAGAAGATAAAAAAG
>NZ_JBALQK010000112.1:4255-10301 GCF_036965845.1 Bacillus sp. JJ1127
CTTTTTTATCTTCTTATTTCCTTTTGATTATTTTTCATAAAAAACTAAAAAAATTTAGAAATCCCATCGCTTTCTAAAGGTTATATATGTTATTATGACAAAAGACTTTTTGAAAGAGGTGGATGAAAATGTTACAAGCGCTACTTATTTTTGTACTTCAAATTATTTATGTTCCAGTTTTAACAATCCGGACGATTTTGCTTGTAAAGAATCAGACAAGATCCGCTGCGGGTGTTGGATTGTTAGAAGGGGCAATTTACATTGTAAGTTTAGGAATTGTATTTCAGGATTTATCAAATTGGATGAATATTGTAGCCTATGTGATCGGTTTTAGCGCCGGACTTTTATTAGGTGGTTATATAGAAAATAAATTAGCAATTGGATATATTACGTATCAAGTTAGTTTACTAGACCGTTGTAATGAATTAGTTGATGAATTAAGACATGCTGGATTTGGGGTAACAGTATTTGAAGGGGAAGGGATAAATTCCGTCCGCTATCGTTTGGATATTGTTGCGAAACGTTCACGAGAGAAAGAACTCTTAGAAATTATTAACCAGATTGCGCCGAAGGCATTTATGTCTTCTTATGAGATTCGTTCTTTCAAAGGTGGCTATTTAACAAAAGCTATGAAAAAACGAGCATTAATGAAAAAGAAAGATCATGCATCATGAAAAAAGGAGAAGCTGAAAGATGCTTCTCCTTTTTATTTTAGAGGTTGCAAAGGCAATTCATTTAGGAGGCTAAAGTTACATACTTTTCTTTTCAGATATTAATAAATCTGTTTTATGTTTTTGTGCTATATTTTTAAAAAAATGGAGTGAAATAAAACCAAACAGTCCTATTCCGCCGAAAATAATCCAAGGTGTATCCATTCCTTTAAAGCTCGATGTAAACCATGTTCCGGTATAGTTCCCAATCATAAATCCGATAGCGAGTGATAGTTGATAAAATCCAAAATATGTAGCTGTATAAGATTCATTGCTGTAATTTGCAATTGTAATATCGGCATTAGGTAATACAAGTGTTTCACCGATTGTAAATAAAATGACACAACCAAATAGCCAATATGGATGTGAAACCAAAGGGATAAGTAAAAAAGAAAGCCCCATTAACAACACACCGCATTTTACAATCGAAAGTGTGTTGTATTTGTGGAAGATTTTTCGAAATACAACCATAAACAAAACGCCTGTAATTGCATTCACTGTAATAACAAGTCCACCTAACTTTGTACTATGGCTAATGTTCGTCATATGAAGCGGAAGAGCTACAGTAAGCTGAGTAAACATAATATAAAAGAAAATCATGATAAATGAGAATGAAAGAAAATGCTTATTTTCAAAAACGGCTTTTAACCCAGATAAGAGTTGTACATTTTCAGTAGAAACTTGGAAGTGAGATCTAAGAAGATAAAAAATGATAGCAAATAATAACATGAGTGATCCGCTAAGTATAAATGGGTATAAAGGGCTCCATAAGAGTAATAGGCTACCAGCAATTGGACCGATAATTGCACCGCTGTTAAAAGCGAGGTTTAAATATGTAAATAAATCTTTTCGGAAATGAGCTGGCTGTGAGCCGAATACAGCACGAGCAGCCGGTTCATAAAATGCACTTCCAAATCCAATTAGCGAAGCGGAAATGGAAATCGTATGGAACTCTGAAAATATTCCTAAACAAATAAAGCCAATACCTCTTAATAGCAAGCCGGATATCATCATAATCATATAGCCAACTTTGTCGGCAATGATACCAGAAAATAAAGGGATAACTCGTGATGTAATCGTCATAATCGTTAAGATTGTTCCTACTTGCATGGCGGAAAAGTGTAAAAAACTCGATAAATAGATAGCAAGGAAAGCATATACAGCAAAGTATCCAAATGCCATAAAAAATGATGAAATGAGTATAACACGTATAGGTATTGAAAAGTTTTTCATAGACAGCCTCCTATATTGTAACCATTAAAAGTTTTTACTGGTTAACTATTTTATATTATTATTATACATAAAGTCAGAAAAAAGTAAATTTTAGAAAGATGGTGAAGGGATTTGAGCCATGGTCAAGAGGCACCAGGACAATTAGAAGTTGTAAGAGATTTTTTAAATACATGGAGAATTCCAAATGACATAAGAAATCCGATAGATGAGCTGAATACGATAGACGATGTATTTCAATTTATGGGAACTCATTTTGATGAGGAGTTTTCGTTTGGTACGTTGGACGAGCTGAAACGATTTCGAGATGGAATTCGTTTTGCAGTTGAGGAGCAAAATGCAATGCAAGAGTGGTTTGAAAAATATCCATTTCGCGTGTGTGTGACAGAAAATATGGACGCTATTACATATGAACCAATTGGCGAACGAAATTTGTACACGATGATTTTACAAATTATTTTGATGGCTATTGATCAAAAGAGGTGGAGCCGGTTAAAAGCATGTCCGGATTGCCGCTGGGTCTTTTATGATCATTCTCGCAATGGAAGTAAACGCTGGTGTGGTATGTATGCAGGTAGTAAAGAAGGGAGAGCGTGCGGGACGATTGCGAAAGTGAAAAATTATCGGGCGAAGAGAAAAGGGCGTTCAGGTTACAACGTTTAATTTCTAGAAACGTGCAGTATTTCATTAAAAATACTGCACTGTTTACTTAATTTGTATCACGTACAATTTTACATTTTATTAGAAAAAGAAAAGAGGAGATAGTTATGAGACAGCCACAATATAGTAGAATGTCAGATATAGGAGTACCAAATGTTAAGCATATGGATACAAAGGCATAGGATAACGGAACTAAGCCGTTGGAAGAGGCACTTACGAAGCTCATAACTCTCCCTAGTTTATCTGTTTCACTGTTTTCTTGAATAATAGAAACAAGTGGTATATTAATCATAGAAGACATGAAACCCATCATCACAAGTAAAATGATTCCTTGCGATAAAATATATATTTGACCAAGGAAAGAAAGAGAAATACCAAGACAAGAAATAAGTATTAGAATAGAAAGCCCTCTTTTTTTTCTAATATTTAAAAGTCCAATTAATAAAGCGCCCCCTAGCATTCCTCCTTGATAAGAGCTTTGTAAAAAGCTTACCTCTACTGCCTTTCCATGTAATACTTCGTTCGCTAATAATGGAATTCCCATAAGTAAAGGGCCAAAGAAGAAGACATTAATTGTCATTAAAATGAAAAGTATGGATTTTAAAAAAGGCATGTTCCATACATATTGCAAACCTGCTAGTAGCTCTTGTTTGGCAGATGCTTGCTCAGAAGAAAGTGAAAGCTTTTTTTCCTTAATACATAATGTGAAAGTGCATGAAATTACTAAGAAACAGGCAACGGAGAAAAATAAACTTGAGAAAGAACTAATGGTAATAATCCAGCCACCTATCATTGGTCCGGCAAACATTGCAATTTGATTGGAAGTTTGAATAAAAGAATTAGATCGAGTTAACATCTCTTTTGGGACTAGAAGAGGAAGAAGGGATTGATTCGCTGGTGAGAAGAAAGCATCTAGAATTCCAAATAGTAGTGCAAAGACCAGTAATGACCATAAATTTAATAAGTGTAAATGTAATAAAGTAATCATAACAAAAATGAGTAAACAACGCGTGAAGCTAGAAACTAACATGATTTTTGAACGTTTAAAACGATCTGCCCACACACCTCCAACAGTCATTAGGAGAACTCGTGGGACCATAGTTACCATCATAACAATGCCAAGCGCTGATTCCTGACCTAAGGCCCGAATAACATACCATTGTTCTGCAAATAGGTAGGTTGAAAGAGCAAGAAAAGAAGTGGTACTTGATAACCAAAGGAATAAAAATGCACGGTTTTTAAATAATGAAATACTCGTATACTTAGGTTGAACTTGTTGTGATATGAAAGGTTCACTCAATGAATATTCCTCCCTATAAATAATGAATTATGAATCTTGGTTAAACAGTAGTTGATCAATTTCAAAGCCTGTGATGGTAACATAAAAGTTTTTATTGGTATCAGTTTCTGTGGAGCTTTTTAAGGTTTCTTTAACAAGGTTTCTATACTGGTTTAAAAACTTTATAAATTGTTCTTCTGTTAATGAAAATTCTGTTTGCATCGATATACTAGGCCAATCTTCAACATGAGAAGATGTTAAATTGAATGATGAATCTGGAGCAGTTAATACCCTGGTTTGCGCACGATGTAACACTTCCAAATAGGATTGTCTCGTTGCCTCTTGTGATTCAACGTAGTGAAGTAAGTGATCTGCAGGAATAAAGCCACGTGAAATAGCTTGATAGTACTTCAAAATATTTCCTCTCTGTTCTTCTTTTTTTACTAATTGAATGATGTTGTGTTTTTCTAGTTCGCGAAGATGATAGTGTATTTTTGCGCGAGAAAGATTTAAAAGCTGGGCAAGTTGGTGACCTGTATATGGTTTTTCAACTAAGTATATAAGCATTTTTGTACGCAATGGATCACTTATTGCTTTTAATTGTTCGTATGTTTCAATAATGGAAATTGCTTTTTGTTTCATTTTGCACCATCCTTTTTTTAACCAGTTAAATTTATTTAACTCGATTTTATTACATATACAGAAAAAAGAAAGTTTATTCTGAAATTTAAAAATAAACAAACAAAAAAGGGAGTTTCATGTATAGTAAGTAATAAATGATTAAATATGAGGATATGACATGCATGTAAGATGATGGGAATAGAGGGGGAGTCAAGAAATGGAACAAACAAAAATGTTAGAGCTAAACAAAAAGTGCTGGGATGTAGTAGCACCTTACTTTTTTCAGGTAGATTCTTTGCCAAAGTACGGGCCGTATACTGCTTCTGAGGATGAAATTCATTTGTTTGATAAGATTAAGAATAAAAAGGTCCTTGATATAGGCTGTGGCAGTGGCCATTCTTTAGCATACATGGCGAAGCATGGAGCACAAGAATTATGGGGCGTGGACCTCTCTTCAACACAAATTGAAACAGCGAAGCAGACATTAAAAGAGTGGAATCCACATTTGATATGTGCTGCGATGGAGAAGGAAACAGATATCCCAAAAGGACATTTTGATATTGTATATTCCATTTATGCGCTAGGATGGACATCAGATTTATCAAAAACATTGGAGCTTATTTATTCATATTTAAAAAAGGGTGGCAGTTTTGTTTTTAGCTGGGAGCATCCTATTTATTCGAATTTAAAGTATGGAACACCGGAAATTGCTTTGGAATCTTCATATCATGAGGAAGTGCCGATTACATTTCAAACATTTAAAGGTGAAGATGTGCAGGCTGTGTTATATAAAAGAAAATTAAGTACATACATAAATGAACTCGTTAAAGCCGGATTTACAATTGAAAGAATAGTAGAGGGCGAACCATCTAGTGACTTTGATACACAAACAGCTGAGCCTTCTGTGAAATATTATTCTCTGTATAAAGCAAGAATGCTACCGACAACTTTAATTGTTAAAGCAAGAAAGTAAGTTATTGTATAAAGAAGAAGGTGATAGTAGTGAGTAGTATTAATATGAATGTCATTGGTGAGGTAGAGTCTACTGTTCATGAAAAAGTGTATAGCAATTGGGGGAATGTTATTTCTAATATCCGGATATATCCAGAGTATACGGAAGGATTAATTGGGCTAGAGGAATATTCACATGCTATTATTCTGTTTTTCATGGACGATTTCAAAGAAGATAATAAGTCATGGGTTAGAAAGCCAAGAGGTTTAAGTGATTTTGATGAGAAGGGATGTTTTGCACAAAGGACAAAGTATCGTCCGAATCCAATTGGAATCACTACTGTTAAGATAGTAGAAGTAGAAAACAATGTTATTACAGTAAAGGGATTAGATGCGAATGATCAAACAGCTATTTTAGATATAAAACCATATATTCCTGAATTTGATGTAAGGAATAATGTTCGTGTTCCTAATTGGATGGGTGAATTAATGAAGAATTATTTTTAACAGTACTGAGATATGATTTTATATATAGATTGATACATTATAAAATTGTTAGCTAAACAAAGAAAGGGAGAAGCGGAATGTATATTTC
>NZ_JBALQK010000113.1:0-1856 GCF_036965845.1 Bacillus sp. JJ1127
CATCAGTTTTCCTCCTTTTTCTAATAGTACTTATAATCAAGATATTTATAGTATAGATAATAATATCTATTTAGTTAAATGAAAAAATACTATATAATCTATTCATAATATGAATAAATTGGAAAGGGAGATGGATTTTTGAATTATGAACATTGGGAGACTTTTATTACTCTTGCGGAGACCAATAGTTTTACTCGAACTGCAGAAAAATTGAATATTTCACAGACAACTGTAACTAACAGGATCAAACAATTGGAAAATCAAATTGGAAAACTGCTGTTTATCCGAGATACAAGATCGGTCAAATTATCGGAAGCTGGAACTATATTGTACCCCTTTGCTAAAAAAGGAATTGATATACTAAAACACGGGGAGTTTGTAGCAAGGAGCTTTATTGATTATGATGAAAAACTTGCTATAGGAAGTCTAGTTTCCATTTGGCATTATTTTCTTTTACCATATGTACAAAAGTTAAAATTAAATTATAGCAACTATACACTCCGTCTATACACAGGCCACACTCAGAGAATGTTTCAATTACTATTAGATGGGATTATTGACGTTTGTGTTGTTCCATCCAAACCCCAACACCCTGATCTTGAATATGTTAGGTTATTTGAAGAGCCTTTTTATCTTGTTGGTAGCCCTGATCTATTTAAAGAAGACGTAGTAGAGTTAACCAGAGATCAGCTGAATAAATCATCATTTATTCATATTCCTTGGGAAACTCCTTTTATTGAGTGGTTTCATAATGAAATAGGAGTCAAACTTTTCCCTTCAATTGAAGTAGATGATACCACTTTATATGTTCGCATTTTACTTGAACAAAAGATGATGGGGTTCCTTCCTGATGTAGTTGCCCGTCAATATATTAAAAATAAAGAACTAATCAAGATTCCTTTTAAATCTGTTTTTCCAATGCCGAAAAGATCAATTTATCTTGTTCATCATAAAAAAAATAAAGGATCTCGAGCCTTGCAATCCTTTAAAAACATCCTTATTAATGTAAAAAGCTGAGATAATGGAGGTACAAAAATGAAATCAATAAGTATATCTTTAGAAACTGAAAAAAATAAGAACCTAGATAAAATAGAAAAATTATTTTTAGATTGTAGGTTAGACTTGGAAAATCGGAACATATACCAGTGGGATGATTCTTATCCAAACAGGGCATATTTTACTGAGAAAATAGAAAACAAGGAATTATATATATTAAAAAATAAAACTGAGTTAATTGGAGTTTTTGTACTTGATGAATGGCAACCTATAGAATGGTCAAATATCCAATGGTCTTATAATGAAGGAGCTTATCTTGTTATACATTCATTTTGTATACATCCAGATCAACAAAGCAATGGCTATGGAAAAGCAGTTCTAGATTTTTGTGAAGGGTTAGCAATTCAGCGGAAATATACGGGTATCCGCTTAGATGTTTTTTCAAAAAATGATGTTTCTCAAAAGTTCTACGAGAAAAATGGATATGTAAAAAAAGGAGAAGTTATTTTCAAGTCAAAGCCTGTTAACAATCAAGTCTATTTCTGTTTTGAAAAAATAGTAACACATAATTTCCCACTAAAAATAGGAAAGGTTTAACAATTTGTTAAATAATTAAATTCGTTAATGCAAAGGAAATATAGTGTTTCAAGCACTCTTATCCAAACTCATGTCAGAAAGCAACATTCCAATCTTAATAATTGTGTTATCCAAGCTGGAGCCCTGCCGATTTTCATCCACCGAATAAATCAAGTAGTTCACTTTGAAGTGAAATGTTCAAAAAATAACTTTTTTTACACTTGGGGGTATTAAAATACCTTAAGTTGATGGGCATGGGGTCCCACCACACATCCATCAACTTA
>NZ_JBALQK010000114.1:0-5012 GCF_036965845.1 Bacillus sp. JJ1127
TAAATATATTCGTAATACCCACATTTTTCGTCTAGTCAAGCAGTAAAATTCTCTAATTCAGGATTTCCCATTTATTCAGTAAGAACGTAAGGTATAGAGTTCTCTCCTTCAAACAGAATGGATCCCTTCAAATTTCTGTTGCATAATACTTCAAATACTTCTTTAATAGCGGCAAAGCCAATCCCACCTGTTTTTACTTTTCCCATCATCTTGAGGTATTCAAAAAATGTGACCGCTATTGTGACTCGAGCCTAAAAAACGTTAGAAACGATGAGTAAATCACTCGCATTAGAATCACTATTTCATCACAAACCGTGTCTGACTACAACCATCTTTCTGCTTCGTTACTTCTAGTACGGCCGGCATTGCGTTTTTCAACTCTTGTACGTGTGAAATCACCCCGATAAATCGTCCTGACTTTTGTAAATCTATCAACGCATCGACTGCTTTTGTTAATGACTCTTCGTCTAGTGAACCAAATCCTTCATCGATAAACATCGTTTCGATAGAAATACCGCCTTCATAAGCCTGGATAACATCTGCCATACCAAGTGCTAGGCAAAGTGAAGCATTAAATTTCTCTCCGCCGGACAACGTTTTTACATCACGTGTTTGGCCTGTGTATGCATCATATACATCTAATCCTAATCCACTTTGACGATTACGTTTTTCAACCCGTTCACTTCGTTTTAAATAAAATTGTCCGTTTGATAATTTGCGAAGTCTTTCGTTAGCAATTTGAACAATTTGTTCTAGATACTCAATTAAAATGTAACGTTCAAAGGAAATACGGCTTTCGTTATCCCCTTTCATGACTTCATATAAATCAACAAGTTCTTGGAAAGCTTTTTCTTCTTCATGAATTTGTTCATCAATTCGTCTAATATTTTCATGTAAATCAGAAATGTATACAACTGCATTTTGTGCACGCTGACGCTTTTCTTTTGTAATATCAAGCTGAATCTCTAACTCTTTCATTTGTTCTTCTAACGACGTGATATCTGTCCATTCTTTATCACGTAATTCATTTGTTAATTCTTCAATTTGTTTTTCTAATACTTCAAGGGATGAATAGTAGCTTTGAATTTTTCGTTGTAATTCTTCTATTTCTGCATCCGTTCGTTTCGCCTCTTTATATGCGTTTTGGTCCACAAAACCGCCTTGTTCAAGCTCTTTCGTAAATCGTACAAAAGTCTCGTCCTGTTTCTCTTTTGCACTGCTTACTTGTTTCACAGCCCCATCATACTCAGCTTGCACCCGTATATTTTCATTTTGCCAATGTTGATAAGCTTCTTGCACTCTCTTCCACTCATCTTCCATATAGCGCATTTCCTTAACAGCATTGTCAAACTGCTGTTTCCAAGCTTCTAATGTTTGCAAATTTCCAGGTATGCTCTGCTGGTCATGTTCATACGACGTACGAAGCTGCATACACTCCATTTCAGTGCGATGCTGCATCGCTTCAGCTTCACGTTTTTGCTTCTGTAACTCTTCTAATTGTACTTCTAACCCTTTAAGATTTGATGCGAATTGTTTACGTGTTTCTTCACTTGCTTTTAATGTGCTTACCTCAGCTGCTAGCTGCTTTCCTTTTTGCACCAATGCGCGATATGTTTCAACTAATTCTTCTGAGCGATAACCACGTTTTATAACTTCTTCTATCACTTGTTCATATTGCAGGCGATAGAAATTCCATTTTTCTCCCAATTGAACATGTAGTTTTTCAGCAACGTTTTTAGTTTCTCGCAGCTCATTTAGCTGTTTTTCGTCGATGGAATCTCCTCGTTCCGTTGCTTTCTTCGGATGAGTCGTACTACCACATACTGGGCAAGATTCTCCGTCATGAAGATGAAGAGCTAACACCCCAGCTTGTTCATTTAGCCAGCGACGTTCCATATCTTCATACGCTTTAACTGCGATTCCCATCCTTTGAGATGCAGTTTCTTTTTCTTGTTCATACTTTTGTTTTTCTTGCCAAACGTCATATGCTTGCTTTAGTACTTTGGCATCTTCTCGCATATTTGTTAGTTCTTCTACTTTGGCTACATATTGCTCAAGTGCTACTTCTAACTGCTGCAGTTCTCCAGCTATTTGTTGTTTTTGCGACATCTGTCCTTCCAGCTGTTGCTCAAACTTATGAATGCCTTCTTTCAATTTCTCACTGTGAAGTTCTGCCTTTTGCAATTTTGATTTTTTCTCTGCTAGTGAAGCAATAATCGGCTGTAATTCTTCTAATCTCTGTACATGTTTCTTCCCTTCTTCACGTACAGGTTCTTTGCTCTTTAATCCTTCATATTTCTCCTGTGCAAGTCCAAAGGATTCAGCTGTCTTTTCTTTCTTAACAGATATTTGTTTCAGTAATTGATCCGCATTCTGCTTGTTTTGCACTGCTTCTTCATACCATTGTTCAAACGGTAATAATCGTTTCGCTTGTTCTGCACGTTTAAAGCGTTGTTCCTCTGTTTCAATTTGTTCTCGATTTGCTTGTAAAGCTGTTTGTTGTTCTTCTTTTTGCTGCAGGGCTTGGAACTTTTCATTAATAGATTTCGCTGCATGAAAATGAACTTCTACTTCTTTTAATTGCTGCGTTTGTAATGTTTGCTGCGTTTGCAATTGTTCAACTTCTGCTTCATAGCAACTCGTTTCTTGTGCAAGCACTTCGACTACTTGATGCGTATTGACATGTTCCTGCTGCACCAATGTCTCTAATAACGAACCATCTCGAACTGGTAATTTAAAGACATTACGGAAATGCAGTTCTCTTTCTTTTTGCTTTTCTTGTAAGACTTCTTTCCACTGTTTCCGTTTTTGATCTAATAATTCACGCATTAATTTATAACGATCTGTTTTAAAAATACGGCGTAAAATTTCCTCTTTATTTTCTGTTTCAGATGTTAATAGTTTTCGAAACTCTCCTTGTGGAAGCATAACAATTTGACTAAATTGATGTTTGCTAAGTCCAATTAACTCTTCGACCTTTTTGTTCACATCCGTCACATGAAAACGGTCTACACATGGAACCTTCTCATCACCTATCACTTCATATAATTCAACAGCATGCCCTGTAATTGTTTTATTTCCTTGCTTTTTATGACCCAGCTGCCGTTTGATTTCATATTGTTTTCCTTTCAATTGAAAGGTTAATTCCACACTCGTATATACATTATCATCAGCAAATTGGCTGCGAAGCATACTCGTATCACTACGTTCTTCTCCACTCGCTTCTCCATATAATACATAACAAATCGCATCGAATATCGTCGTCTTCCCTGCTCCTGTATTTCCTGAAATAGCAAAAATACGATGATTTCCTAGATCACTAAAATCAATGACCTCTCGCTGTTTATAGGGACCAAACGCTGTCATAATAAGCTGAAGTGGTCTCATCCTCGTTCACCTTCCTGTTCCTGCACTGTTTGTAATACTTCTAAGAAAAGACGTTCTTTCTCTTCTGATAAATCTGAGCCCTTCATTTCTTTATAAAAAGCTTTCAAAAGAGATAAGTCATCTGTTTTATGTCTAGAAACAGTAACTTCATTTACTTCTGTAAATTCTCGTCTTTGAATAGAGCGTTCAACATGCATTGCATTCGGATATACAGAACGAATTTTTTCCATCGGCTGCAGTACAGGATTTTCATCTAATAATTTAACGAAAACATAATCTTCACTTGTTGGATGCTGCAATAAATCATCTATTTTCGCTTCTACTGTTCGCATTTGACGACGAGGTGTAAATAAACGTTTGTCTATTGTCGTTTGCCCTGCTTCGTCTAGTTCAACAACATAGTATCCTTTTTTATGCCGTTCTTCAGAAATAGAATACGCAAGTGGTGAACCTGAATAACGAATTGTTTCATTACGTACAAAATGCGCTTGATGTAAATGACCAAGCGCCGTGTAATGAAACTTGTCAAAATAATGGCTATTCACGTATTCAGCGCCGCCTATTGAAAGCGGACGTTCTGCATCACTCGTATTTTCTTCTGCTTCACCTGAAGAAGTAACAAATGCATGTCCTACAAATACATGTCTTGCTTCTTGATTCATTGTCTCTGAAAGTTCATTCATGAAAATACGCATCGCATCATCATGAGAGCGAATATCTTCATTTTTCATAACATGTCTGACAATACTTGGATCAGCATATGGAATTAAATGAAAATGCACTTCGCCATATTCATCATGTAAAACAACTGGTTCATAAGGAAATTGAAACTGTCCAACAATATGTAACCCTTGTTTCTTCATTAAACTACTACCAAAATGAATACGGTCTGGACTATCATGATTCCCCGCTACGGCGATTACCGGCGTTTGTAAATCAATCACTATTTTTTGCAATACATCATTTAATAAGTCTACTGCTTCTGTTGGAGGTATTGCTCGGTCATATAAATCACCTGCAATAATTACGGCATTTGGTTTTTCTTCTTCCACAGCTTGAACGAACTGATCTAAAACAATCCGTTGATCTTCAGTCATATATACACCGTGAACAAGTTTTCCTAAATGCCAATCCGCTGTATGAAAAAACTTCATCTTTTCCTTCCTTTCTCTCTTTTAATTCACTGACTGTAATGAAACTAGTTGATAGTTAAGCGTCGTTTTCTCATTTTCCCACTCTAACTTTTGAACAATTGCACTACCTATTCTTTCTTGATCTGATTTATATAAAGGCAGCATTTCATTCACAGCAAATAAGTGATAACCATCTAAAATTAATTGAAATACATTTTCTTCTATATGTAATCTCGTTTCTTTTTCATTTGAAATAATCTTTGTGTGCATCTCAAATTTCATATGGATACAACCCCTTTTTCTCTATTCTCTATACTTTAATAGTATAGTGGCTATCCTAGATTGACAAGTGAATACATGGTGAAGAATACACATTTCTATTCATTTGCTTTTTAAATTTTTCTTATCTCAATACGGTATGTGAAATTAATAGTACTTACAAAAATAAAAATGCCCTTTCCGGCACTCTTATTTTTGTAAATAATCTTTCAT
>NZ_JBALQK010000115.1:0-9064 GCF_036965845.1 Bacillus sp. JJ1127
AAAATACCAAAAATCCCTGCTTTTTGATCGAAATCAGGGATTTTTGGTATTTTAATAATTATAGTTTATTTTGAAAATACTACACTACATTTAAAAATCAGGCCGATACTAAAAGAACTATTGTCGTTTTTTCTACTGCAAAATACTCATCCCAGTTATTCAACATATAGTTATCAAAATCTTTTTCACAAATAACCAATGCATATTCCCCTAAAAATGGCACATACTAACAACAAATTTCCAACGAATGGGAGATATATATGAAACAAAAAATAATTTTCTTATTCACTCTTATCTGTTTAGCACTCCCTCTACAAGCTAGTGCCTATACATTCCAAGAGCTTCCCATTGCTTCAAAGTCTAAACAGTGGTATATCGAAATCGATAAATCTCACAGCACAAATCCAAATGCTTTACAACCGAAACAAGGCGTCTTTGATACATACAGTTTGTTTGTAAAAAATATTGGTAAAGATGTATCGAACGTGTCCGTTGAGGTACTTCATAATAATCCAGCATCGCAAGCGACATTTAAACCTTCCAGTAACTCAGATATGAATATTTCAAAAAGCCATACAAGTTTTGAACACATGATTTTCCCTCTATACGCTAATGCCAATACATTTGAAGTCGTCATTACTTGGGAAGAGAAAGAATTTAGTTATAACGGGCATCCAGAGAATGAAGGAAAAAAAATGAAGCAAACATTTGTATTCCATGAAATGTAGAAAAGGTGTTTTCCCACACGGAAAACACCTTTTCTTCGTTTTATAACATTACATGTTTAAATTGCTCTTTAATGTCCAATATTTTTCTGGATTGTCTTTCACAGAGAACTCTACCCATCCATTTGGATCTTCACGATAAACAGTTACTGTTGATCCACTCTCTAATTGTCCAACTTCGTTTTGTGTAACGTTCGGTACACTCTTAATTTGCAAGTCGTACGGATATGGTACCTGATAATACTTTCCTGCCGATTGAACAGTTACTTCTTTATTCCCTAGATCGTTATATGGAATTTCATTTCCTAACGCTTCAACATCTAATGTATTAGGGTTTTTTGGTAATCTATTTGCATTTCGATAATCATTTCTGTTAAACGGTTTAATTCGCTCCATAAGACCAGCAATTTTTCCAGCCCATTCTGGATCAGATGCGTACTTCACATTCATCCCAACTAATGTTGGTCCATTAAAATACATTCCATCTTTCTCTAAATAGCGTTCTCTTACATAGTTGGCATTATATGAGATACTATCACGATATGTTGGCAAATATTTCGCATGATAGAACGGATCTCGATCATATGCTCGTAATCCAAATAAATTATGTTTACGATACGAGATTTCTGATCTTCCATATCCAGACTCTAAAATTGCATGTGCTGCCAAGTAAAGAGCATTTACACCATGTTCATTTTGAGCTGCAATGAAGTCTTGTCCATGACCAATTAGCGGGCTATCAGAACGAGATTTCTTAATAAAATTATCAATCTCTTGCGCTGTAACATTAGAAACCAATGTTAAATCTAAATTTAAATAAGATTGTTGAGCATTAAATAAAAATTGTGCATATTCTTCACGTGTTACAATTCCAGACGGGTTAAATGTACCTGTCCCATTTCCATCTGCCATACCATTAGACTGGAGAGCACTAATCGCATCTTGTGCCCATGACCATGCTTTTGGATCTACGTCATTAAATGTATGGTTAGCCTTTACTTTTAAATGATAAGCTTTCTGTAAAATTACTGCCATTTCAGCACGAGTTAACGAATCCTTCGGTCTAAAGTTTCCCTTTTCATCCCCTGTAAAGATTCCCATCTCTGTTAAAGCTAGAATCTCATTTGGAAACATCGTTGTACTCGCACTAACATCATGATATGGGTTTTTATATCCTTCTTTAGCTTCTATCTTAAGTGCTCGATAAACAAGTGCAGCTACTTGTTCACGTGTTACCTTATCCCCTAGCCCAAATTTACCGTTGTCATATCCTGCAATAACCTTTTTATTTGTTAAATCAGTGATTGCTTCATATGCCCAATGGCCTTTGGGCACATCTGGAAATTCATTTTCAGCCGCAAACGAAGTGGATGGAACCATTACAACTTGCAATGCAATTGTCATTGCTAAAACATTAGAAATTACTTTTTTCATCGTATTTTTAACACGTTATGTACTTGCTCGTCCCGTGTTAACTGGCCTCCTTTTTTTTATAAAATTTTAACATTTCACCTATTAAACTAACACACTCTCAAATGAAGTAAAACTTTCATTCCCTCTAATAAACTGGTGATTTCTTATTAAGAGAAATGATTACAATCTACAAATAACGAGATAAATTAGTCAACGATAAAAGTATACGTTATAAAAATAAACTAATCTAGTCCTAGATTTATTTAAAATCAATATAAAACGATATATTTTTCTATTTTGATTAAAAACTATATAACTCTCAAACGAAAAGCACATCCTATTAAAAGCTGATGTGCTCAAATATAAAACAATTATTTTGCTAGTCGGTATTTAGATACGTCATAATTTTTCCATTCATAATAATCTAAAATCCCTGCATAAATTGCTTCCGCTGCAATTTGTCTTCCGGATTCAGTAGCTAGCTTTTCATAATCTGCGCTATTATCTAAAAAGGCAAGTTCAGTTAGCACTGCTGGCATTTCATTTTCTCTAGTTACATAAAGATCTTTTTCTTGCACCTTGCGATCCCTTGTATGAAGTGCTTCAACTAAACGCTTTTGTATTTTTTCTGCTAACATACGACTTTCTTTTTCACGCTCAGTTAATTCACCTGTTTTTGATTCTTTATAATAAAATGTTTCTGTTCCATATCCATTGTGTTCCTGAGAAGCATTCGCATGAATACTAACAAAAATATCTCCGTCGTGTTCTTTTGCAAATTTCACACGATTTTCAAGATCGCTTTTTTGGTCATCCCCTAGTCGGATATCTGTATCACGTGTTAATAAAGCATTGAATGGCGTATTTTTCTCTAATAATTGTTGTAATCGTTTAGACGTATCTAACACAATATTACTCTCAGATAGCCCTTGAGTATCTTTCCCCGGATCTTTGCCACCATGACCAGGATCAATAATAATTACTTTTCCTTCTAAAGGATCTTGAACCTGAAATGAATCAGCTTTTGCAATAAATTGCGCTGCTTCTGCTCTCGTTACAGTTTTTGTTGGTTCCCAAGTCGTACTTGTAGTACCTTTAGAGATTCCTAGAGCAACTAGAATATTAGCTTTCTCTTTCCCCCAGTGATCGTTTAAGTCTGCGAATTTTGTTTCTACTGTTCCACTTACTTTTGTATCAAATCGGTATGCTCCTACAAGCATAGATGCGATTGAAGCACGATCAATTTTACCATCCGGGTCAAAGGTACCGTCTCCTTTACCTTTGATTACACCCGCTTTTTCTACAGCTGCAATATATTTTGTAGCCCAATGATTTTGAGCATCTTTATAAGTTGGTTTCGCCCCATCTTCAATCTTTAAGTTTAAGATTTTTGCCATCATTGTAGCTGCTTCCCCACGAGTTACTTCTCTGTCAGGAGTGAATGTACCGTCAGGGTTACCTGCGATAGCACCTTTTCCTACTAAGTAGTTCACAGACTCTTTAGACCAATGGTTTTCTACGTCTGGGAATGTTTTTGTTTGAGCAAAACTACTAGATGAGTAAGATAATAAACTAGCTGCTAGAATACCTGCTGCGATGATTCTATATTTCATAGAATATGTTCCCCTCTCAAGGATAATATTTTTAATAAAATAAGTATAATTTCGAAATTTTTTACAGTCAATCAAAATATGGATTTTTTTGTATTAATTTTGTATTTTTTAGTATAAAATCTTTCTTGAGCATAACCTTATTTCTAGAAAATTCACACAAATTTCTCCTTGAAAAATACAGTTTATTATATTATTTTACAAAAGAACAAAGGGGGATTAATCATTATGTCGACAAAACGGAAAAAAATAGAACATCGAATGTACACTATGTGCATGATTCAAAATGATGACAAAGTCTTGTTAATAAAGCGTCCTGATCATTTAGGATTTCCAGGATATTTAGCCCCTGGCGGAAAGGTAGAATTTCCAGAAAGTATTGTTCAAGCTGCAGCTAGAGAAGTAAAAGAGAAATAAACAGACTTTAATTTTCGAAATTTTAATAACGTACTTGATTTCTGAAAAATTTTGAATTATTATGAAATAAATATTACTAACAACTTCATAAATCAAACACTCTCGCCTAAAACGTGAGATAGAGGTTGCAGCACTTATAAGTATTCTAAAGGAGACACAGAGATGTCGATGAGTTTAGAAAAAAGGAAGTGTTGCCGAAATTGATAAATTTCTCTGTATTTATCAATTGGGGCTGTTTTCGAATAGAAACAGAACTGTCATATGTACAGACGTGTATGTATGAAGAGCTATCTACAAAAAAGAGATATCATGCTTATTATGATATTCCTTTTTTGGCGGTTTTTTTATTAGCTCCTTTTTCTGTTTCCCTTTTCCTGTAACAGCACCATCCTCATCTATTTGAGATGGTGTTTTTTTATTTTTCTTTCCGGTAACTACAGGGATATTGGGGGATTTATACATTACTCTCCTATATATGTTTACACCTTTCCTGATTTATTAACAAAAATGGATGAAAGAAGGAATTTGTAATGGAAACGATTGTTCAAAAATTTGGTGGTACTTCTGTCGGAAGTATACAGCGCATTCAACATGTAGCAGATTTAATTATCGAGGAATATGAGCGAGGTCATAGCGTTGTCTCTGTCGTTTCTGCAATGGGCAAAAATACAGATGAACTCGTTGCACTCGCTAGCGCTATTACTGACAATCCAAGTAGACGTGAAATGGATATGCTTTTAACAACTGGCGAACAAGTAACGATTTCCCTCTTAACAATTGCGCTGCAAACAAAAGGGTACAACGCTATTTCACTAACTGGTTGGCAAGCTGGTATTACAACAGAATCTGTACATAGTAGTGCACGGATTACTGATATTAACACAGAACGTATCCAATCCCATTTACAAGAAGGAACAATTGTCATTGTGGCTGGTTTCCAAGGCTTAAGTGAAGAAAAAGAAATTACAACCCTAGGTCGTGGTGGTTCTGATACTACTGCTGTTGCATTAGCAGCTGCGCTGAAAGCAAAAAAATGTGATATTTACACAGATGTAACAGGCGTTTATACAACTGATCCACGCGTTGTAAATGACGCTTATAAATTAGATGAAATTTCTTATGATGAAATGTTAGAACTCGCAAATTTAGGTGCTGGTGTCTTACACCCACGTGCTGTTGAATTTGCAAAAAATCATAACGTATTGTTAGAAGTTCGCTCAAGTATGAAACAAGAAAATGGGACAATTGTAAGGGGAGAATGTAACATGGAACAACAATCGGTGGTAAAAGGTATTGCATTTGAAGATAATATTACACGCGTCACAATTAAAGGACTCGAACAAGGATCGCTCTCAACTGTTTTCTCTACATTAGCTACTGCTCATATTAATGTTGACATTATTATTCAAAGTATTACAAATGAAGGAACTGTACATCTATCCTTCTCTATTCACTCCAATGATTTAAGAGAAACATTAGAAGTATTAGAACAAAATCAAGAAGCACTTCACTATGAATCTGTAGAATACGAAAATCATCTAGCAAAAGTATCTATCGTAGGGTCTGGCATGGTATCTAATCCAGGTGTCGCTGCTAATATGTTCTCTACATTAAAAGAAGGAAATATTCATATTAAAATGGTAAGTACATCTGAAATTAAAGTATCTGTTGTAATCGACCGCTTACACTTAGTAGATGGTGTAGAAGCACTTCACCAATCATTTATGGCTAAAATTGAACCTATGGTACAAATGAATTAATTTCATTACAAAAATAAGAGCAAAGAACATCTTCTTTGCTCTTATTTTTTCTCCAGCAAAATACAATTATGTTACACTATTACATGTGAAATATTTTCCAAATCACTTCTAAACGATACGAAAAACATGTAAAGGCGGATACATAATGAGAACAGAAAAGATCCTTTTAATAGATGATGAACAAGGCATATTAGATATGTTGGTACTTACCTTAAAGAAAGAAAACTTCATTCATATAACAACCGCTATAAACGGTACAGAGACGTTAAACTTAATTAAAAATCATTCATTCGATATCATTTTACTTGATGTTATGCTACCAGACATAGATGGTTTCGAACTATGTAGACAAATTCGAAACTATACAAATACTCCTATTTTATTTGTAACAGCACGATCCAGTGATTTAGATAAATTAACAGGCCTCGGAATTGGCGGGGATGATTACATAACAAAGCCTTTTAACCCTTTAGAAGTAGCTGCTCGAATTAACGTACAATTACGTAGACAACGTATGCTGCTAGATAACCAACAAGTAGAAAATTCAAATCTACATTTCCAGTCCTTTTCTCTCTATCCAAGCGAAGGACGTATGACTGTACACGAAAAACCTGTTCATTGTACAGCAAAAGAACTAGAATTACTTACTTTCTTATGTACACATCCAAATCGAATTTTTACAGCTGAGCAGCTATATGAGCAAGTATGGGGACTCTCTTCTATGGGTGATGATAAAACAGTAGTTATGCACATTTCTAAATTACGCAAGAAAATAGAAGTCGATCCACGGTCCCCTCAATATATCATTAATTTAAGAGGAATCGGCTACAAATTTATCCCGCATACTAAGGAGCTGTCCAAATGAAAATCGGTTTCCGACTAGGCCTTCATTTCATTCTTAGTTTAGTTATCGGCACTTTTTTTATGGGGATTGTAATGGCAGTCTTAATAGAAATTATATTGCCCCTTATTGGAATAAATACAGACAACAAGGACACAGAAGCTCTTATCGTTTTCAGTCTGTTTATATGCACTCTTATTTTAGGTGCTATTATATATGGATGGCATATAGGGAAACCTTTATTTCGAATGATTTCATGGATTAACCATCTAGCAGAAGGTTCTTATGTGGCGCCAGAAAGTACGAAACAAATGTACAATAAAAAAACTGGAAAATTAAAAGGTCCTTATCGCTTATATAAAGACGTCTTTCTAAATATAGAACATTTAACAAACAGATTACGAGAAATAGAGAATGAACGAGAGCAATTAGAAAAAATGAAACGAGAATGGATGGCAGGAATCTCTCACGATTTAAAAACACCGCTCACTTATATTACAGGATACAGTGCACTTATGTTATCACCCGATCATGAGTGGAGTCAGGAAGAAAAAGAGAAATTCTTGCAAGAGATTCAGCAAAAAGGGGACCATATGAAAGAATTAATTGAAGACTTAAATCTCTCCTTTCGTCTTCAAGATTCACAGATCCCATTAAGAACAGAAGAAATAAACATTGTTGAATTTACAAGAAGAATAATAGCTGATATAACAAACGATCCACGGTCTGAACATTATCATTTTAGCTTTCAGTCAGACGAAACAAAAATAATGATTCCTATTGATACAAAATTACTCCACCGTTCTTTACAAAACTTATTTATAAACGCTGTTTTACATAACCATGAAGGAACAAAAATTCATACCACTATCTCATTAGAGAACGATATACATATTATAATAGAAGATACTGGCACCGGTATGGATGAAATGACGGTTCAAAATTTATTTAAACAGTACTACCGAGGGACAACTACAAATGTTTCAAGCGAAGGCACCGGCCTAGGAATGGCAATCGCTCATAAAATTATAACAGCGCATGGCGGAACAATTCATGTAGACAGTGAAGTAGAGAAAGGGACAACGATCCATATTACACTTCCAACTCTATAGTACTTATTGCCGACAAAAATACAGTTTGATTCAAGTAACGATTACTATTGTTCTATTTAACAGCACAAACATAAACAAAATTTATTCCTACGCAAAAAAACCAATCTCTCTTTTTTATACGCGAGAAATTGGTTTTTTCTTGTTTTTTACAAATCAAACCATTCTGAAAATCTTAATTCGTTACATATATTCAGCTTCCGAAAAAAACACCGATAAGGGAATAGATAATAATTGTTGAAAATAAAATCGTCATATGGAAAAGAGAAAAAATAAACAATGCTTTTGCCCATTTCTCTGAATCCATTTTTTTATAACCAAAAATACTTAAAATAAGCCATAAAATACTTAAAAGAAGCGCTACCAACATAAGTCCAACACTTAAAGAGCCTAAAAGAACACTGATTCCAATTAAAATGATTAAATAAATATTCGTTTGTATATATGTTCTTTTCACACCTTTGACTACTGGAAGCATCGGAACCTTCGCAGCTTTATACTCATTATGTTTGCGAATAGCTATGGCATAGAAATGAGGCATTTGCCAAATAACCATTATGATAAAAAGACCAATAATAGCCGGATGCGTTATATCTGGGTAAATAGCAGCCCAGCCGATGAGTGGTGGCATTGCCCCTGAAATACTTCCTATTTCTGTATTGTAAATTGTTCTTCTTTTGCTCCACATTGTATACGGTACAATATACAAAAATAAGCCTAAAAATCCTAACAATGCTGCTAAATACGTAGTTAATGATAGCGCTATTAACCCAAAGATAGTCATTAAGATTCCAAGGTATAATACAACCTTAGGACTTATTTCCCCAGTCACAGTTGGTCTATTTTTTGTTCTCTCCATAATCGAATCAATATCACGATCATATAAGTTATTAAACGCCCCTGCCGCACCTATTACTAAAATCGAACCAATAAAAGCAAATATAATTTCCGGAATCTTCTCAAGCGGGCTAATTTGGTATTTATATAAAGCCAATGTCAATCCTGCAAACATTGGAATTAGGTTCGACTTGATAATCCCGCTCTTAACAGTTTGCGCCAAAATGTTTGATACTTTCTGTTTCGAAGTTACTAACTCTTCTTTCCTTTGCATGATACCCCTTCTCCCTTTTACTAGACTCTCTTACTATATCTTACTACAATCAAAAATTTCATTACTATATATACATCA
>NZ_JBALQK010000116.1:0-1547 GCF_036965845.1 Bacillus sp. JJ1127
GTGTAATACCTAGATGTTCATTTAATTTTTCAGATATATCTTGCACATTTTTTTCATTTGGAATGTAATAATAAATACCACCTATACGTTTATCTGTACCTTCTACTTGCATTTTTTCCATTTGTAAATCTGATCCTGCCATATTTCTTGTAATAGAAAGCATGTCATCAAATGTTAAGTTCGTTTTCATATTACTATCAATCGCATCTAATAAAGAACTCATTTTACTAATAGATTGAACCGACATTGCTTTTTTCGCAATTGCTTCTATTACAAGCTGTTGTCTTTGACCACGCATCGCATCACTATCAATTTTACGTGTTCTCGCTAAAGCAAGAGCTTGCTCTCCATTTAAATGTTGATACCCTTTTTCTAAATGAATCATACCTGCTTGGTCTTTACTATCTTGTTCTGTAAATGTAACTGGTACATCAATATCAATACCACCAAGTGAATCAACAATTTTCACAAAAGAATCAAAGTTAAATTTCACATAATAATCCACTGGAACATTTAAAAATCTTTCAACAGTATCACGCGTGCTTTCAACACCACCAAACACATGAGCGTGTGTAATTTTATCTAATTTCTTTCTCGATGGGATATATACGCGAGAATCACGCGGGATACTTACTAATTTTACTGACTTATCATTTTTATTGATTGTAGCTAATAACAGTGCATCCGTACGAACAGCTTCTCCATATTGACCTTTTCGGATATCACTACCATCTACACCCATAATCAAAATCGAGATATTATCCTTTAACGGTTCAACTTCTTTATCACGTTTCGTTGATTTATCAATTTGTGCATATGCATCACTTGCAACTGCTTTAGCTTTATTATATATAAACGAACCATATCCGACCGCTCCAAAAATAAGCAGGAAGAATGGAATCAAAATGAACCATTTTATAGATTTTCTTTTAGAACGTTTCTGCCTGCTTCTTGTATTTTGTTCTAATTCAGAGCTCATGTTCATTCTCCTCTCTTTCTCTTTTCCTAGTATACTCTATGTCTATCAATCTTCATATTGAATTTCATTTCATTCACCTTACATTTTTGTAAGATTTCATCGTAAAAAAAGAAGGAAAATCAATATATATTTCATTTCACATTATACTCTCATGCTTCCTTTTGACAAGTACCAGAAGATAATTCCAAAAATTTCACAGATCCATATATACATGCTAGTAAAAAAATTCCCCACAATTATTACTTTCCCAATCATACCGATGGAATTTAGATAACAGTTGTTAGGCTTGTAATTTCACACCATCATGTTCCGCTGTTAATGCAAATTTTTCAGGACTTACGTCATACATAAAATCTTTCTTTAGACTCCTGCAACCATTCTTGCCTTTCAAATTACATCCCGTTACAGCTGAAATTGATATCATTGTAAGAAGACATACTGCTATCATTTTTTTCATCTTCTGCACCTCCACCAATGAATATACAGGTGGTTTGTTACAAGAATGCGGAAAATAGAAACTAATAATAAAGAAGCCTATTGCAGCTGCGGAATTATAAAGTGAAACTTT
>NZ_JBALQK010000117.1:0-3943 GCF_036965845.1 Bacillus sp. JJ1127
GCTGTAGCAAAAGCTGAAGGTGTAACTTTTTTTTATTTTACTTTAGGAAAAGTTAATATAGAAACTGAAAAAATTTTAGGGAAAATATATGAAAATGGTGAATGGATTGAAAAAGAATTTTCTTTTCCCGATGTTATTTATAATGCAAGTGTTAATGTTAGTGATAAAACTCAGCAAATTTATGATTATTTATATGATAAGGTTCCGTTCACAAGTCATTCAATTGGAGATAAATTAAGTGTATATAACAAAATTAAACAAGCAAAAGAATTTGAGCAATATCTTATTCCCTTTTATGAATTAACTGATGTTAATAAATTTTTTGATATGATTAATAACTATGAAAGGGTTATTATTAAACCGATATCTGGACATCAAGGTAAGGGTATTGTCTTCATTGAAAAATATAGGGAACATTACAAAATAAATGAGGAAGGGCGACTTTTATCCATTAATAAAAAAGAATTATTAGACTTTATATCTCATAAAATCCAAGAACAGGGTTACATAGTTCAACGATTCATTTCATGTCAAATAAAATCTGGTCATGTTTATGATTTTCGATTACATGTTCAAAGAAATGGGGAAGGAAATTGGGTCATTACTTCAATTTATCCAAGGATAGGTTTATTGGGAAGCGTTGTTTCGAACATGGCTAGTGGTGGTTATAGTACTTATTTAGAGAGTTTCTTAAAAACAGAGTTTGGTAATAATTCGTACAATATCCAAAGGTATTTGGAGCGGTTTGCGATAAGTTTTTCTAACCATTTTAATTCTTTATATAAAAATGTATTATTTGACGAGTTAGGAATTGATGTTGGGATTGATAAAATCCAAAAATTGTGGTTGTTTGAAGTGAATTGGAGACCAGGTTTACCTAGTATATTTAATCTTGAATTAGATGTGGCCAGGAATCTAATTCATTATGCTAGATATTTAGCTGATAAACATAAATAAAAAAAGAGGTGTGCTGATAGGAATTATCAGAGTTTTGTAATTGGAGTTGCTCTAGCATTTCACGGTGATATACAAAGTGGGCAATATAAGAATTCAAAATGTTCCTGTATAGTAATTTCTTAGGGTATAAAGTTTACATTTTGCTGGTTGAAAATAAAATTTTTATGGTGTTTAAACCCCAAAAAGTATTCTAAATTGAACTGCACCCTATAAAATGGATAGTTTAATAAAAAGGCCTTTAAAAACTAAGACTTATCTTTCTCTAGAGTTTTAAACATTGATTTGGATTTTCCCACAATGATACCTAAATCAAATTCATTCCTTAAGAAGATTTGATTAGGACATTTCCGACTCTGATTTTTTTCACAGTTTTTACTTTAAAGTCAGCATGATAGATGATAGAACGGCCCAATACCTTCACTACATTTTCATTCACCTTTAATTGTTTTATTTGAAGTCATTAAAAATAATTTTACTCATTTCCCGTATNNTGTTTCCATTATAACGAGGAAATAGATGTGAAAACACACAAAAACCCCGAATCGTGGACACTTAAAAAAAGTCCATGATTCAGGGCATAATTTATATTATTATTCAAGGGACTTTTACAGTATAAAAAATCATTTAAATATTTAGATTGTTAGAAAAAATTATAAGTGTTAAATTTATGTGAATGTTCACAAAAAAGTTGAACTGCTATTTTTTCAGCAGTATACTTAAGGGGTAGAGAGGAGAATAAATTACGTCCTCTATTTAATTTATTGTGTAAGCGGTTACAATCAGTGAAGAAGCGTTCTTATTTGTACAAAGTTAAGGGGGAAGTTTCTATGAAAAAATTAATCAATAAACCTGAAGAAGTTCTTTCAGATATGTTAAAAGGAATGACATTTGCTCATCCTGAGTGCCTTCAAAAGTTAGATGGTTTTAATGTAATAGTTAGAAAAAATCGATCTAAAAATAAAGTAGTTCTTGTAAGTGGCGGAGGAAGCGGGCATGAACCTGCTCATGCTGGATATGTAGGAAGAGGAATGTTAGATGCAGCTGTCCTTGGTGAAGTATTTACTTCACCAACTCCAGACCAAATCTTTGAAGCGATAAAGGAAGTTGAAAATGGACAAGGAGCCTTATTAATTATAAAAAATTATACGGGCGATGTGATGAACTTTGATATGGCAAATGAACTTGCTGAAATGGAAGGGATCGCGGTTGAATCTGTTATTGTAAATGATGACGTTGCAGTTGAAAATAGCACATTCACGACAGGACGCCGAGGAATTGCTGGAACGGTTTTTGTACATAAAATTGCTGGAGCAAAAGCAGAACAAGGTGCTTCTTTACAAGAAGTGAAGGATGTTGCAGAGAAAGTAGTTTCAAATGTAAGAAGTATGGGAATGTCTCTTACTTCTTGTATTGTTCCTGCTGCTGGAAAGGAAAACTTCTCACTTGGAGAAGATGAAATTGAGATTGGCATGGGTATCCACGGAGAGCCTGGTACACATCGTGAAAATATGAAATCTGCTAATGAAATTTGTGATCATTTACTTGATAATATTTTAAGAGATTTACAATTAGAAGAGAATAGTGAAGTAGCAGTTATGGTAAATGGATTATCAGGTACCCCTTTAATGGAGCTATATATAATGAATAAACGAGTGCATGAACGATTGCAAGAGAAAGGAATTCAAGTAGTGAGAACATTTGTTGGAGAGTATATGACTTCACTAGAAATGGCGGGATGTTCAATTACAGTATTAAAGCTAGATCAAGAAATGAAAGAATTGTTAGATGATATTGCGGATACACCAGCTTTTAAACAACTAGGATAGAGGTGAAGCCATATGTTTTATGCAAAGCAAATGATTGAACTACTAAAAAAAATGGACAAAGTAATAGAGGAAAATAAATTGTACTTATCTGAATTGGATGCAGCAATTGGTGATGGCGATCACGGTTTAAATATGAGTAAAGGATTTAAAAGTGTAATTGAAAAGATAAAAGATGAAGAAATTGATGATTTAGGAGAGATACTGAAAAAGGCGGGAATGGCCCTTGTTTCTAATGTTGGTGGAGCCTCAGGACCATTATATGGAACAGCTTTTTTAAAAGCAAGTAATGTATTAAAAGGGAAAAATGAAGTAGACATAATTTTATTTAAAGAATTACTTAAAGAGGCGATTTCAGGAATTCAAATGAGAGGAAAAGCTGAACTGGATGATAAAACAATGTTGGATGCATTCATTCCTGCATATGAAGCATTAGATGCAGCAATAAAAGAAGAAAAGAGTACACTTGAAGCTTTGGAACGAATGAAAGACGCAGCAGTAAAAGGAGCTGAACATACAGCACAGATTATTGCTCGAAAAGGTAGAGCGAGTTATGTAGGAGAAAGAAGTATTGGGCATAAAGATGCCGGCGCAGTATCGAGTATGCTTTTATTAGACTGTATCTATGAATATGTCAAAGAAGCTTAAATGAAAGGAGCATAAAAATGGTTGGAATTGTATTAGTCTCCCACAGTGAAAAAATTGTAGAAGGAATTTACGAGTTAGCTAAGCAAATGGCACCGAATGCAAAGGTAGCCCTTGCTGGTGGTACAGAGGACCATAGACTAGGAACTGATATGAATAAAATTCAGGAAGCAATCCATCATGTATATTCAAAAGATGGTGTTCTGGTATTATTTGATATTGGAAGTGCATTTATGAATGCTGAGATGGCGCTGGAATTTTTAGATGAAGAGATGCAAGGAAATGTGGAAATTATTGATGCAGCATTAGTAGAAGGCGCTATTACAGCAATTGTTGAAAGTCAAATTGGCAGAACGAAAGAGGAAATAAAAGAGAGTTTAAAAGAAATAATTTTAAATAAACGTTTATCTTAAATTGTTAATTATTAAATGTAAATACATCTTAAGAGTAACAGCAAAAGACGTTGATTTTATATATACATCAATTAAAAAAATGACATAAAACCACCCTCTTCTTAG
>NZ_JBALQK010000118.1:0-9042 GCF_036965845.1 Bacillus sp. JJ1127
CAACTTTTGTGAACAACATAATTAAATAAAAATCTTTTATTAAAAAATTTTTTATAAAGTAAAAAAGAGCTTAAAATCAAAGATTCTAAGCTCTTTTTATTATTCTTTCTCCATATAAAGGAATCACAGGCTTCCCTCTATTTGTGAACATTAAGACTCCAACCTCAAAGTTTGACTGTAAAGTAAAGAAGTTAGGTGGGAGATCTATTTTCCGTAAAAGCCTGATTAATTTAATCAATAAGTACAGAACGATAAAAAACTATAAATTATTGTAACTTCTTTCAGGATCTATTATTAAAACTTCTTCCCTATTCAATGCTGATTCCAATATTTCTCTTGCTCTAGTTAGAGCGTACATCCCACCCATACCTTTTAACGGCTCTCCAGGCATAATAATTTTAAAATTTTCTAGCTTGTTATTATCACAATGTCCACATGTATTATTAATATCCGAAATAGCATTTTTTACATTACAATTTTTACACTGAGAAAGAATTCCCACACTAAACATCCCCTTTATACAAGGTTCAAATTGTAACAAATCACAAAAATCCTTGTATTCATTTTCACTCTAAAACAACTCTTCTATTCAGAATTACAATCCATGTCTATTACATTTTTATAACTACATTTTTGATTCGAACATTTAAGAAATATTAAATCTTAATTATAAAAAACTTAAATATCTTCACATAACTTTCAAATTTACATAATAGTAAAAACTTTCTGCTTATTGTGATTATATCACTAATTCACACTAATGAAAAATCATTCCATAAAAAAATAGGGGGCCCAAAAATATCCTACTTATTGTCCATAAATTGAATGGATCAACATATAGCTATTTGTTTCTTTATATCTAGAGTATCACCTTTTAAATACTTCTTTAATAAACCTGGATATTTCACAGGCTTGATTTCTAACAACCTTAGGGCTCGATATAAACAGCTCACTTTCAGCACGTGTAATTCCTACATAAACTAACCTTCTTTCTTCTTCTAAGCTTTCCTGTAGCTTCATTGTAATTTCTTTTTTATTTGTAATTCTATCATCCATCACTTCTAGAGCCGACTTATGAGGTAATACGCCTTCAGATACCCCTATAAAAAATACAGTTGGAAATTCTAACCCTTTGGAAGAATGTATAGTATGCAGTGTAACTGCATCAGGACTTTGTTGTTTGTGCAATTCTTCCATTTGCTTATTTCGAAAAATAACCTTGTCTATAAAATTTAAAAATGATGCTATATCTTTAAATTTCTTCGATGATGCTGTCAGTTCATCAAGCACTTCTTTAACTAATTCTTGATGAATAGTTAAGGATTCACGTTTATTGTTTTGTAGATATTTTTCGTATCCAATGTACCCATTTCGAATTTCTTCGATAGCCGAGGCTGGATTTAATCTGCTCAAGTCCTTTAAGTTTTTCATCACTCCCATAATAAATTGAAGTTGATACTTCTTTAGTTCTGGAATTGATGTTAAGTAGTATAATAAAGGCTTTACCTTTCCCTCTATATAGTCCAATGCAGAAGCTCGATTAATATGAGACATTGCTTTTTCTTTACTTATATACAGTACATTACATATGTCTTGTATAGCCTCTTCATCTGTTGGATTTAAAATTAACTTTAAAAAACCTATAATTGGCCGTACATACGTATTTTCGTAAAAAGTATCCTTATTTCCATATTGAACATAAGGGATATCATTTAATACAAGTTGTTCTACAATCGCTCTACTAATAGCATGAGTCCTATATATAACGGCAATATCTTTAAAATGTCTTTTTTCACTATTAACAGCATTCATTATACTTTGCACAATATCTATTGCCTCTTCATCACTATCTGCAGGTGAACTAAAAATCGGTTTATATCCATCCACCTTATAGGCTCTAAGTTCTTTTTTGAATTGTACCTTATTGTTTTTAATTACCTCATTCCCAAGTCCAACAATGTATGGATTTGATCTATAATTGACCTCAAGTTTTATTACTTTCGCACCTGGAAATTCATTCGGGAAATCTAATATTAATTTGGGATCGGATCCTCTGAACGAATATACGGTTTGTCCGTCGTCTCCTACACCAAATATCAACTTTTGCGGGTATGCTAACATTTTAATTATCATTTGTTGCAGCAAACTAATATCCTGATATTCATCCACCAAGATGTGGAGAAACTTATTTTGGAGTAATTCAAGTAATTGATAGTCTTCTAAAAGAAGTTGATAGGTATATAGTAAAATATCATCAAAATCCATTTGATTATTATTTGCTTTCCACTCTTCATATGAATGGTAAATGGTCTTGATTTCTTTTTCAATCGGTGTTTTAGCTGGAAGTTTTTCCGGAGTTACAAATGTATTTTTGTAATAGGAGATACGCGACAAGACAGTTTCAGGATCATATGCTTCCTGATATTTATACTTCTTTAGTATGTTTTTAATAATAATGTGTTTGAACTTTTCATTACTTAGAATGCGTTGTTCGTACCCTCTGCTTCTTAATATCCTTAAAAATACAGAATGAAAAGTACCAGCAACAATTGTATTTAATACCGATTTGCTTATGCCTGGTAAACCAGCAATCCTTTCTTTCATTTCATTAGCCGCTTTACGTGTGAATGTTAAAACCAATATTCTTGATGCATCTACTTCTGCTACACACATTAAGTATCCCGCTCTACTTGCTAGGACCCTTGTCTTTCCACTGCCCGCAGCTGCAATTGCTAATACAGGTTTATCAATTGTCCGAACAGCTTCAATTTGTTTCTCATTTAGATAAATATTCTTTTCTTCCAACGCTCTAAAATAAAAAGAATCAAGTTCATTATCTGTAATTAACTCCTTAGAAGTATAAATATCAGCTATTTCTGCCTGCGGTATTGCCTTCTCTTCAAAGTAGCCTTCTGGTAGAAATACACTTTGCTTTTCCGACGCCTTCAAAAGCTTCCCCTCTCTTTCACACTTTTGTACAAATAAAAATAGCCCTTCCGGAAAAGAATGCCATGTACTATGTACATCGTTCTTTTACCCGAAGGGCATGATCGCTAATAAACTAAAGAAAATTCAAAAAAATATATTACACCTATTATATCATACTTAAAGATTCGGTTCACTTTACATTTTACTCATTAGCATATCTATTTAACGCACTTTCAAAAGCTGAAATCCCCTTACTATTTACAAAACGAATAGGAGTATTATAACGAGCAGCAGCTGGAATAATTAATTCATGATATATATGACTCAATAATTCTGTTAGGTAAAAAACAACATCCGCCTTCTTTACTGCACTATCTATTTTTCGATGTTGATCTTCTGCTACAAATATAATTTCTGCATTATATTTTTCAACGCATTCTCTATAGTATCTTTCTTTATTACCACCAATCACTGCAACTTTTCTACCTGTTAAGTCTTTCTTATGCGCATTTCCTTCCGGTTCTTCTTTCTGCAATTGAATGATTTCTTGAGCCATTTGTTCAATCATTTTATTTAAATACTCTATTTCATTTTTATGTTGTTCTGATTTAATTTCTTCTTCAGTTGCTAAATCTGACATCAATTCATTTACTGATCTTTCAGTTTGTTTAACAACTCTAGATGCCTTGGCATCAGATGAAATGATTTGTTTTTTTAAATGTTCGTTTTCTAATTTATATTTATTTAATAATTTTTCTTGTTTATTTAATTTTTTTTCATACTCATTTAACTTACTTTGAAAGCTATTTCGCTCCTCTTCAAACGAAATTTCTTCAACTTTTTCTTGATTCGGGTATTTCTCCTTATGAAATAATGCCAATTCCGAAAGGATATTAATGTATCTGAATGGAGCAGCTTCTAAATATAATTCATGCATATCGTCTGCTCCTTGAGTTTCTATATAAGTAGTGATAAATATTGTGAAATGCATTCCGTACTTCTCAATAACATCTTGTACATCTTCAATTTTCTTCTGATGGTTATCTGTTCGATCATACGCTGCTTGTAATTGTGCTATCTCAATTTCACCAGCAACCTTTAAGTTTTTTTGAAGCCTTTCTTTCGTTTGCGGTTTAATATATTCTTTTAACAGCCGATCGATTTTCCCACGTTTACCTTGTTTTTTTTCCTTCGCTGTTAAGAAAATTTTACAGTCATTGAAAAAACGTGTAACTATTTTCTTGTGTTTCGGTGAATCGCTTTCTATTAAAGAGATAATAATGTACAAATCAACAACATCATTTAATGATTCCGTAGATTCTAACCAATATTGAGTGACAGCATCTTTCACCGTTGTGAATATTTCGTCAGAAATCTTATCCTTAACAATAGAATCTCCTTCCTCAAAACTCTCACTATAATGTTTAAATAAATCTATTAGATCTTTGTCGTTCTTTTTCGTAATCGATACTAATTCACCCATCTTTAATCCCCTCTTTCAAAAGAATTTTCTGATAACTCTTCTAAAGAGTAATATATGGAATTATGCGTGTCAAATCGATTCATAAAGTTTTTAATCTTCCTTTTTGCAACACTAAGAGTTATAATATTCTTATGATTTTCACTTTTTGTTTTTTACCTCTTTAAATTAAAAGCAGCCCTTTGGGTTGAGTTAACACATGAAAAATGTGAACCATAACTCTACTCATTTGGCTGCTTTTTTGCATTTTAAAAAATTGCCATTTATTAAAACTTGAAATTTATAGGGGGAATATTAATGAGTAATTATGTTGCACTATACCGTGCGTATAGACCAAATAGCTTTAATGATTTAGTGGGGCAAGATCACATTAAGACCACTATTATGAATGCAATTAAACTAGAAAAAGTAGCTCATGCATACCTTTTATCCGGACCAAGAGGGACTGGTAAAACAACTGTTGCAAAGATAATTGGAAAAGGTGTTAACTGCTTAACTCCTTTAAATAACGGTGAGCCTTGTCAAAAATGCGCCAACTGTAGTGACATCAATAATAATAAATTCTCTGACATTCTAGAATTTGATGCAGCAAGTAATAATGGAGTGGAAGAAATACGGCAGATTCGAGATCAAGTACACTTAGCACCGGTTACAGGAAAATATAAAGTATACATCATCGATGAAGTGCATATGCTTTCAAATTCTGCATTTAATGCTCTATTAAAGACATTAGAAGAACCGCCAGCTCATGTTATTTTCATACTCGCTACAACAGATCCGCAAAAAGTTCCTAAAACTATCATTTCTAGATGCCAACAGTTTGAATTTCGAAATATACCTCTTCAAGTAATGATTGAAAGATTAAATTTTATCTCAAATGATCAAGGGATTCGGATTACAGATGAAGCTTTACATTTAATAGCTCAATTAGCAGAAGGCGGTTTAAGAAATGCACTTAGCATAATGGACCAAGTAATTGCATATGCAACCAATAATGTTACAGTAGAGCATGTTGCAACAATCGTTGGTAAAGTATCTGTTCAGGATATTGAAAAATTAATTCATTATATAACTGATAAAGATTTAGCCAGTACTTTGGATTCTTTGCAAACTATTTTAGAGAGAAAACAAGCAGATTTATTCTTAAGTAACCTAATCGGTTATTACAGGGACATCATGATCTTTAATCTATCCCAAAAAACTGATATGTTTAAAGTGGCCATTTATAATAATGCATTTATAAATCTCGCCGGGCGAATACCATTATCCAAGATTCCAAGTATTCTAGAAGAACTTACAACGATACAGTATAAAATAAAAAGCTCTGTATATGCTGCAACACTTATTGAAATTGCATTAGTTAAGATTCTTCAGCAGGAGCAGGAAACACCAATTACTCAGCCGAATAACAAAAATATTGAAAATCAAGCTTCCAGTGAGCTTAATCAAACAATGTTACAAGGTATACTTGATACCATCGCAACATTCAATCAGCGTTTAGACGAATTTGAAAAACAAAAAGAACTGACAACTTCTAATCAAAGACGGAGAAACATCCAAATATATCGCGATCCAAAAGCAAAGGAAACTGCAAAAGATATTGTATTACCAGAAATCACTTGGGAAACCAGCAAATTATTAGAAACATTTCTTCCTAACTGTATTGCTCATATAAAGAAAGATAATCCACTAATTGCAAATAGTTTAGGGGAAATAGTTCATGCTACTGGATCAAAACACCATATTATTTTCGTAATGGAAAATCCTCAACAAGTTGAGACATTATATAATCCATTAAATGATTCCATTGTTACTAAAACCATTTCACAATTACTTAGACGTACAATTAAAATGATTTACTTAGAAAAAAGTGAATGGGAAGAGTTAAATACAAATAAGGAAGTGTAAAAATGAATCGTATACAAGTACCATTTGGAATAAAAAAGAAGCCTAAACTCCCAGTTGTAGATATTTCCGCCTTATCTTCTATGGAATTTGATCATCTACTGTATGTACTTAACGAAATAACAACTAGCTATACGTATGATAATACAACCCCATATGACATTAGAACGTTTCATCTATTAATTGCATTTCATCTAGCAAATAAATTAACAAAGCAGCAAACCTTTTCAAATATCGAATTAGGAATCCTAAACGGTTTACTTGAGAATAGGGAACTACCGATTAAGGAAAGAAAAAAATCAGGAGATTTTGTTTTGCTAAAGGAAATTGATAAGCAAATCAATCCAAACGAATTCATTACTCAATTAACCCAAAAAGGCTATCATTTAGTTGAGAATATTGCATATGTACGGATAAATAACGAAATTGTCCGTAATTAAACACTCCATAAAACATAACCCCGCCTAAATAAAATATAGGCGGGGTTAAAAAATTCCGTATAAAATTAACCATATACATTTATCTCTTCTTCATCACTTGGTTTTTCTAGTTGTTTAATTTTCTGCTCTTGTTCTGAAATAATCTCTTTTACAAATGTACGAAGGCGACTTAGAAAATCTCTATGCATACTGTCATTTCCAGCAACATTGAACAATGGAAGTAATTCATTAATTAGTTTATGTTCATATGATTCTCTTTCATTTTCATCATCTATAAGATACACCTTTACTCGATGGAAATAATGATTTAAAAGCTCTGTACCTTCGCTGTTTCCTTGTAAATGTTCAAGGATACGCCCTCTCAAATTAGTAGACATTCCCACATACAAAGCAACTCCACTAACCGCATAAAAAACATATACACCGCAAACATTTAAGTGAAACCCAGCTCCAATATCCTTGCATTCAAATGTTACAGAAGGATATTCTGTAATCGGTTTTCCGTAGAAACTATTTTGATTTTGCTTCATAAAAAATTCTCCGTTTCATAGCTCAATCAAAAATACTTTTGAGTAAGCTATGTCCTACAATACTATAAGATGCCGATTTTTCATCCCATTTTAATTTGATTTCTAATATTTCTTCTCTATTCAGTACTGTATTTTTAGCATCACGATATTCAATCCATTTTATTTTTCGGGGAACATCCGGAATAAATAGTGCTGTAAAATAAGCTCTTCTTAATATTGTTGCCAATTGAGCATAACGATCTCCTACCGATCGACTATCATTCCCATACATCACAAATCTCGCTCCTATACCGCTTGCTAAATCTTTATCAGTAAGAACATACACTTCTACTGGAAACCGTTGTACCTCACGTAACTTATCTTCATTTGATTCCATGGATATAACTAGCCCTGTAAAGTATGGTAGTTCAAACTTATATACTCCTGAATGTTTTTGTTGATATTTTGGTACTTCTTTAGTTTTATTAAACATTAGTGATCCCCCTTAATATTTAAATATCATCCGATTTAGTTTTTTGCTACCTTCACTTAATTCCCCTTTAAATGTAATTCCAGTCTTCGTTACCTATTACTCTTTATTTTATATATACTGTTCTTTAGCTTAGGCTTCTTGTGTAAGCGTACTTTATTCCCATTAATATCTAAATCAATCTTTTCTTCCTCTAAAGCCTCCATTTTCTCTTTATGTTCTTTTTCTATTCTATCTCTTTCTTCTTTTTTCTTAGTTGCTTTGGGACCAATTACGAACAGAATTAAGAATATACTCACCATTACAACAAAAGTAGTCACTAGTACCTCTCCCCCTTGCAAAAACTTCATACAACAAAATTCTATTTAATGTATTAGACTTAACTCAGAAATATAGTGGAGAACGAGCGCTAGCATAATTACACAGAAACACTAAAGATATAACCTGCACTATTCCTCTTTCTCCTTATATAAACTCAAATTATAAATGACGCAGCAAGGCCGGTACTATCAATGTCATTACAAATATAAAAATTGAACTATATCTCAAACTCGAACTCCATTTTCCATATTTCGGGTGTTCAAATTTCTTATAAAGCATACCTAGTGCTAAAGATATTAAAAACATTAATACAGCTGTTCCTAAAATTATAGAAGTAATTAAGCCCACCATATTACTCATAAAGGTTTGAAAATCAAAAGAACGTGTTGTCAACATTAACACCGGTAGTATCCTTATTAATAGTATGAGAATAAATGAACCTACTCCAAAATAAATAGATCTCTTTTTCCACTTTATATGTTTAAACCATAAAGAAGCTCCAAAAACTAATAATGATATTAAAATTACTACAGAAAGAATAAGGAAAATAACATCAAAGAATGCAGGTACACTCGCATGGACTGCACCATCTATTGTATCTCCCCCGTCTTTTATTACATCACTGCCGCCATTAAATAAAGAATCAAACCAGTCTACAATCCAATCGGTCATCCAGGAAATATCGAATGGTAAATCTTCATTTTTTGTTTGTGCAGGAGCAGCTGAGTTAAAAACCTCCAAATTATCCTCCCCCTTAATTGAAATCAAGCCCTTTACTTTAAGTATATAAATTTTTTATTTAAAACTAAGAATTCCATAAATATTAATACATAATTTATAGTGAAAAAAGCTCTGTATTTTGCCATAATATTACTATGCAATTACATTTAGGGGTGAGAAATCATTGTATAGATTTAGAAGTATTCAGAGCTTATTAGGGCAATATAAAGAGTAAGAAAATCAAGAAAT
>NZ_JBALQK010000119.1:0-6318 GCF_036965845.1 Bacillus sp. JJ1127
TTCTAAAGAAAATAATTCATATTTTGTCCCTGTGTTTGGTTCATTTCGGAATACTTCTACTTGTACGTTATATACTTCATCTTTTCCGATGTTTTGCACTGAAAAACGATATGTATGAAAAACATCTTTTTTAGACTGTAAGATGTTTTTACCTGAGTCGTTGACTTCATCAATATTGACTTTCCATTGTTTTGAATGTTGTGAGACTGGTAATGATTGCGGAGAATAAGCGTATACTTGATTTGTCGTTATCATGCATAATAGTAACAGGGAGAAGCTTACAATTTTTCTCATATATAGACCTCCAGAAGAAATTTACTAATATTATGAGTGGAAAAACAATTTGTTATGTAATGGAATTGGAGTTTTTGGAGAGGGATGGGAAGTCATTTTACATTAAATCAATCGAATCAAGTTTGGTATGATGTTCCTTTACATGGAAAACATAATATGTTTAATGCGATAATTGCGATTATGATTGGACAGTTTTATAAAGTAGCAGCAGAGATGATTCAACAGGCCTTGCAATAAGCAAGTATTACAGAAATGCGTTTTCAGTTTATAACTGCAAAGTTTGGTTTTACAATTATTAACGATGCTTGGAATGCAAGCCCTTCTTCTATGAAAGCAGCTATTGAAACATTAGAGAAATTAGCCACTTAAGAAAAAAATAATTGTACTTGGGGATATGTTGGAGTTAGGAGAAGAGGGAGAAGAATATCATAGAGAAATTGGAAGAATATTAAACCCAGCAACAATTCAGTACGTCTTTACGTATGGGAACCTTGCTGGGAAAATAGCAGAAGAAGCAAAAAAGAATTATCCTACAGATGCAGTACAAACATTTGCTAATAAAACTGACATAGCAAACAAAATCGTGGAAATTACTACCGAAAATGATGTTGTGCTATTGAAAGGATCACGGAGATGGCATTGGAAGAAATTGTAGCAAAATGGATTTGGAATTAAAAATCAGAAAATAATGAAAAATACCTTGCATTTTCTCTTTTAAAGGAATAGAATACTCTGTAAATATAAAAAGTGATGAGCAGGAAAAGTACATGATGCAAGGGTCTACAGAGAGCAATCGATTGCTGGAAAGATTGCGATACCGCATGATGGAAAGACACCTGTGAGCGTTGCTTTGAACGTGAAAATTAGTAAAAGCAAACGGTACCTACCGTTATCAGGTTTAAGATGGTCAGTATGACAATTTGGGTGGTACCGCGGAAAAATCCGTCCCTATTTATGGGGCGGATTTTTGTATTCTTTGAAAGGAGGTGAGTGACCGTGGATGATGACGATGACAACAATAATGTAAATGTAAATAAGTATGAAAACATAGGAGGAAAAAATAATGGGCAAAACAATGAAGCGGTCACTCATTCGTGAATGTAAAGCGTCTAGTAAAAGGATGGTTTTATTACAAGGCTGGGTGAAAAAAATCGTCATCTGGGGAATATTAGTTTCTTATTGTTACGTGACCGAACGGGTGTCATCCAATGTGTATTAGAAAAAGACTTAGCGGGATATAAAGTAGACGTAGAAAGTGTTGTTCAAATTATTGGAGAACTTGTGGAAACGACAAAAACAGAGTTAGGTGTGGAAGTACTTGTAGAAGAGGTAAAGGTGTTAAATACTTCAGAACCGCTTCCATTTGAAGTGAATAAAAGAAATCTACACGTTGGTTTAGATCAAATGTTAAATGAGCGTGTACTATCGCTTCGTCATGAACGAATACAAGCCATTTTTAAAGTTCAATCTACGCTTGCACAGGCATTTAGTGAATTTCTGGTAGAGAACGATTTCACACGTATATTTACGCCGAAAATTGTTTCCCAAGGAGCGGAAGGTGGAGCGAATGTTTTTAAACTCCCCTATTTCCAAAAAGAAGCATATTTAGCACAGTCTCCTCAATTTTATAAACAAATGATGGTTGCGGGTGGATTGGAACGTGTTTTTGAAATTGCTCCTGTTTATCGGGCTGAGCATCACAATTCTTCCCGTCATTTGAATGAATATATATCATTAGACGTGGAAATGGGGTTTATTAAAGACTTTTATGAAGTGATGGAATTAGAAGCGACCGTTTTACGGTATATGTTTGAACAAGTAGGACAGAAATGTGAGAAAGAATTAAAGCTTTTACAAGTCACAATTCCTGTTATTACAGAAATTCCTAAAATCACCTTAAAAGAGGCACAGCGTCTATTACGAGCAAAATACCGAAAAGAATCACCAGTAGGGGATTTAGACACAGAAGGCGAAAAGTTACTTGGAAAATATGTGAAGGAAACATACGGTAGTGATTTTGTTTTTATCACACATTATCCGAAAGAAGCGAGACCGATGTATACGATGCCGACTAAAGAAAATCAAGCTGTTACGGATTCTTTTGACTTGTTATATAAAGGATTAGAAATTACGTCAGGTGCGCAGCGAATTCATGAGTATGATATGTTACTTGCTTCTTTTAAAGAAAAAGGATTACAACCAGAAAACTTTGAATCTTATATGGATACATTTCGATATGGTTGTCCGCCGCATGGTGGTTTTGGGATTGGGCTAGAAAGACTTGTATATAAGTTTCTAGAATTATCGAATGTTCGAGAAGCGAGTGCGTTTCCGAGAGATTGTACGCGTCTTATGCCATAAAGTGAAAAGAATCTTCGCATTGGTTGCGAAGATTCTTTTCATTTATGCAGATTTGTATTGTTAAGTCTCTTTCGTGTTGGTGCTTTGTTTATTAGTATTTTCATTTTATTTAAAATGGAAAAAAAGGTATTAGAAGCAGAATTCTTTGCGGGTGGAAATTACAGGGATTTATTGTTCGTTTACAGCGTATTCTTGCTTCGATTCGTCGCTCCAATTGCGATTGTCATTGTCTTTTTGAACGTGATTGGGGTTATTTAACTTAAAATGTTATAATATCCCAAAAAGAGGGGTGAGAAAATGTATTGTTATATTACAAGTAGGTACATAACGGGTACGAATTCGTGGTTCTCCTATTGTATATAGGATCAAGATATGAAAATTTGGAGGAGAAAAAGATGAAACAAGAAAAAGAAGTATTATTACAAGGAAAAATGATGGAAGTACGCGGGAAAAAGCTATATGTGGAGACGTATGGATCCATAGAGAATCCTCCTGTATTGTATCTTCACGGAGGTCCTGGTGAGATGTGTTATGATTTTTCCTATCATCAAGCACATAGATTACAAGATTTTTTTCGACTCATTGCCATTGATCAGCGCGGGGTAGGACGTTCGGAAAAAATTAGTCAGCAAGAGCCGTTTGGATTACGAGATCTTATCGAGGATTGCGAAGAGTTAAGGAAGATTTTACAAATTGAGAAATGGTCTGTGATTGGGCATTCTTTTGGCGGATTTTTAGCACTGTTATATGCAGCAATGTATCCGCAATCTATTCAAAAAATTATTTTTGAAGGACCTAGTTTTGATTTTGCATTAACGAGTAGAGCTTTATTGAAAAAGACAGGAAATATATTAAGGAAGTACGGAAAAGAAGAACAAGCAAAAAAATGTATAGCTCTTTCAAAGAGTAATGCTACTTCTGAAGAATTGCTAGAATCTTATATAAAATTAAGTGATGAGTTAGAAGAAAATAGAATGGAAATCTATAATAACTTTAAAGATGAAACTGACTATACTTTATATAGTGATGAAGAGTGGGAAGAGTTTTCTCATCGCTCAGAGATTCATTTTGCGAGATTGAAAGAAGAAGGAGAATTTCATACATCGTTACTACCAAAATTAAAAGATGTGGAGAATCCGATGTTACTAATGATAGGAAAGTATGATGTAGTGACTTGTGAGAAACAAATTCAAGCATTTAATAAGGATGCTCGACATGGTAAAGTTATCGTTTTTGAAGAGAGTGGTCATACGCCGCACTATGAAGTAGCGGATGAATTTGCAAAAACTGTGATTGATTTTTTGAAATGAAATAGAAAAAGGTGCTTCATGAAATGAGAAGCACCTTTTTCTATGTATTTAATTTTCAGGATAAAAGATTGTAATGTTAGGCCATCTACTTTGCCAGTTCTTTTTTTGTAATCTTTTTTCATACATGTTAGTTCGCTCTTTCGTTTCGAGGAAATGAGATGTTGGTTTCACTTGTAACGTGAGAACATCTTCTATTCCACAAGGGGCTGTTAACATAACGTTATCTTGTTCATCTAACGTAACCCCAAGAGCAGTTGCGGTTTCCGGAAATTTAGATATTGCATCGACTGAAGATGAGTAAGGTGGCATGTTATTGATTACATGCATGCGAGATTGATTTTTTACTGACCATGGAATAGTAGAATCTATACTTTTAAGCTTATTTTCTAATTTTTCTTCGGTAGATTCACTAATATGTAATGGGTCAAAATAAATGATATCGATGTCTGGTGTTGGAGTTTTCACTTCATATCCATGAAGAACATCCCAAATTTTAGAACGAACAAATCCAGCGCAAACCCACCAATCGGGTAGCTCTAAAGACTTTGCTATTTGTAATATTTTCATCATCCAAGTATCGTTTTGTATCAGTTTTATAATATCTTGTTCTGTTTGGAGACGCATTTTTAATCTCACCTTTTGTATAATTGATTTTCTCCACTTTCTAAGGAGAGGATGGCAATCATTTAATGCATAAGTTTAATAATCCACAAAATCCAATGTGCGCCAGGTACAAATAAGAACTGTGCTAATAATGTACCGAGAAATCTTGAAATCATAAGCCAGCCGAACATTTTACTCATTGTATCAGCACCATTTTCTGATTGAAGAGCACGTTCTGTTAAAAGGGCAATGCGCGGATCTAACAGTACAGTTAATAAGATTGTTGCAAAACCATTAACGAGTCCAGAGGCTGTGCTCGCATTCGTTGCATAAGTTGGATTTAAAAAGGAAGCATACAAGGCGGAGAGAACACCCGCTGTATAGATGGCAGTTGCAAACATATTAATTAACATAATTCGTTTTGGAATGCCGCCAATTCGCATCCGATGAATCATTTCAAATTTAGGAAAGCGAACATATTTTTTCGTATACTTCAATTTTTGTATGTTATTTGTTTTCATCAATCCAATGAATGACCCATCTGTTTCAAAGTTTTGAATTACATAGCCAAACAACTTTGTCAAAGTCGGATATAGAAAAATTGCAAGCAAAGTACCGATAGAAGCTGAGAGTAAAACTAGGCGTATGGTTCGTTCTAAATCAATAGAAGAGTCTAATTTAGCTTGATCGACGATACCACCAAGTAAAAAAGCTTGCAGTAAGTTAGATGTTCGTGCAACGAGTAATACCATCCCAACTACAGATAATGCAACGGCGATCTTTTTTAAACGAACACCAGCTAGCCGAATACTATAAGAGCTTGTTTCGACTGCATGGATGATAATTGTGAAAGCCATTATAAAAATTAATGTTGTCGTCATTTGTTCCACCATTTTTCTCTTAAATTATATTTATAATACAACAGGAACACATTTTTGGGTATATCTATTCGTGGATCAGATTCTGATAGAGAGGTAATAAAATATAATATGCAACTTCTAAAAGAATGAAAATTTTGATAATATAGAAAAGATGGTGATTTTTCTTATAAAGTAAAATGAGCGGAGGAGATAAAATGTATACAACATTTCTATTCGATTTAGATGGAACACTAACTGATCCGAAAGAAGGAATCGTAAATTCCGTTTTATTTGCACTACGGAAAATGGGAATAGATGAACCGAATCCAAACGAGCTAGATTCTTTTATTGGGCCTCCAATTCAACATTCGTTTGCAGATAGATACGGTATGAATGAAAAACAAGTTGAGCAAGCTGTGACGTATTTTCGGGAATATATGCAGCAAAGTGGCTTATTTGAGAATAAAGTATATGAGGGGATTCCTTGTATTTTACAAGAGTTAAAGGATGAAGGGATGCGTTTATTTGTTGCAACTTCAAAACTAACTGTATTTGCAAAGCAAGTTTTAGAACACTTTCAATTAACTCATTTCTTTGAAGAAATTGTAGGGAGTAATTTAGATGGAACTCGAATCAAGAAAGATGAAATAATTGAGCATATTTTACATACAAACAAAGGACTACAAAAAGAGGAAATTGTGATGGTTGGAGATAGAAAGTATGATATGATAGGGGCTAATTGTAATGGGATTGATTCGATCGGTTTATTGTATGGATACGGAAGTGAAGGGGAGCTAAAAGAAGCAGGAGCGACGCATATTGTGAAACATGTCGAAGAGTTACGAAACTTTTATGTAAAAAATAAAAGTTTAAAAATATAAAATAAAAGA
>NZ_JBALQK010000119.1:6401-9581 GCF_036965845.1 Bacillus sp. JJ1127
AAAAATATAAAATAAAAGAGGAAAATCCCTTTATAACGAGCGATAGTTAATTCGTTTTCGTTTAAAGGGATTTTTTGTATGTAATAGAATAAGTAATAAATATGCTGTTTTAATCATAAAAACTTTGTTAGAAAAAGGGGAGGGATGTCAGTGTTTGAATCGTTATAAAAATGATAGTTTGTAAATACATAGAAAAAATCTAGAATAAAAAGATTGAATTTTCAATCAAAGGAAGGTGAGAGAGTTGGAGCTAGTTATTATTTTATTAGCACTTAGTTTACTTATGTTTGTTGCTTACAGAGGATTTTCTGTTATTTTATTCGCACCGATTTTTGCAATGTTTGCAGTATTTTTAACAGAACCTAGTTTTGTGTTACCATTCTTTTCGAATATTTTTATGGAGAAAATGGTAGGATTTATTAAGTTATATTTCCCGGTGTTTTTACTAGGAGCGATATTTGGTAAAGTAGTAGAAATGTCAGGTATTGCGGATTCTATTGCTAAAACGATTATTGAACTAGTTGGTGAAAAGAGAACGATTTTAGCAATTGTTTTAATGGGAGCTGTTTTAACGTATAGCGGCGTAAGTGTGTATGTTGTTGTGTTTGCAGTCTATCCATTTGCAGCAAAACTGTTTCGTCAAGCAAATATTCCAAAGCGTTTAATACCTGGGACGATTGTGCTTGGTGCTGTAACATTTACGATGGATGCTTTGCCAGGATCACCACAAATTCAAAATGTGATTCCGACGACATTTTTTAAAACTGATATTTATGCAGCACCTATACTTGGAATTATAGGAGCGATCTTTGTTTTAACATTAGGGTTAATCTATTTAGAGAGTCGGCGTAAGAAAGCAAAGGCAGCAGGGGAAGGTTATTTTGGTTTTGATGATGGAAATTCTGAAATGGCAGCATCTCTAGAGTTAGAGAAAAAGGAGAATGTTTCTTTTCAAAGTATTGAAATTTCAAGAGTACAGCAAGTAGTTGCATTTATACCTCTTATTTTAGTGGGGGTTATGAATAAAGTTTTTACGATGACTATACCGAAGTGGTATCCAAATGGTTTTGATTTCTCTTCAATTGGAATGAAAGCATTTGGAAAAGTTGAGTTAAGCGCAGTGCTCGGAATTTGGTCTGTAGAATTAGCACTTATTATGGGGATTATAGCAACACTTCTATTATATTGGAAACGTGTTGTGACGGGATTTCAAGCAGGATTGAATACAAGTATTGGGGGCGCATTGCTTGCGACGATGAATACAGGAGCCGAATTTGGCTTTGGAGGTGTCATTGCAGCTCTTCCAGGATTTGCAATTATGCGTGATAGCATTTCTGCCACATTCACTAACCCACTCGTGAATGGAGCTGTAACAACGAATATTCTTGCTGGTATTACAGGCTCAGCTTCAGGAGGTATGGGTATTGTTTTAAGCGCTATGGGCGATAAGTTTATTGCGGCAGCTGAACAATACAATATTCCATTAGAGGTTATGCATCGCATTGTCTCAATGGCATCGGGAGGAATGGATACACTGCCACATAACGGAGCAATTATTACAATCCTTACTGTTACAGGGTTAACGCATAAACAATCGTATCGTGATATATTTGCGGTTACAGTGTTGAAAACGGTTGCTGTTTTTTTAGTAATAGCATTTTATACTTTAACCGGAATCTATTAAAATGTTATAAATTATCTTCTATACTAAGAGGAAATAGCGAAATAAAGTGGAATAGTTAACTTGATAATTTGTATTGTAGAAACTTCACATTATAAAATATTTATTAGCGAAAGAAGGGGTGAAGTACTTGCAAGAGATCGCGGAGTTTCGTATGCCAAAGACTGTTTTATATGGGAGAAATTCGCTTGAAAAATTAGGAGAACAAACGAGTAAATTTTGGAAAAAAGCTTTTATTATCAGTGATTCTAGCATGGAGAAGCTTGGTTATATTGAAGAATGTATAAAACAGTTAAAGGCGAAAAAAATAGAAGTTGTTACATATACAAATGTGAATGCCGAGCCGACAAATGTTCATGTTTTAGAAGCGTTATCGATTTGTGTAGAATCAAATTGTGATTTTATCATCGGTCTTGGCGGTGGGAGTTGCATTGATGCGGCAAAAGCAGTAGCAGTACTGTTTACAAACGGTGGAGAGATTGAAGATTATGTTCAAAATCATATAGAAATAGAAAAACAACCATTACCGCTTATTGCAATCCCGACAACATCTGGTACGGGATCGGAAGTAACAAGTGTTGCTGTTATTACGAATAAAAAAACCGATGTAAAAATGATGATTAAACACCCAAGCTTTACGCCACAAGTAGCGATTATTGATCCAGTATTGACGCGTTCTGTACCACCTCATATTACTGCAGCAACTGGAATAGATGCATTATGCCATGCAATAGAAGCTTATATTTCTAGGTTTTCACAACCACTCAGCGATGTACTTGCGCTTTCAGCAATCGGAAGTATTATGAAATACTTACGTATCGCTTATGAAGATGGAGAGAATATGGAAGCAAGAGAAGTGATGATGATTGCCTCCTTACAAGCGGGTATCGCCTTTTCAAACGCATCGGTTGCGTTAGTTCATGGAATGTCTCGTCCAATTGGGGCACTATTTCATGTACCTCATGGTATATCAAATGCGATGTTATTACCAGCCGTTTTAGATTTTACAAAAGTTTGTTCAGTTAAGCGACTTGCAGATATCGGACGTCACATAAATCCAGAATTACATTCACTTTCTGATGAAGAGATGGCAAATCATACAATTGTTGAAATAAAGCGACTTTGCTCCAATCTTCATATTCCTAATCTAAAAGAGTACGGAATTGATCAAATTGAATTTGAAAATGCCCTTCCAAAAATGGCGAAAGATGCACTTGCCAGTGGAAGTCCAAGTAATAACCCTCGCATTCCATCTTATCATGAAGTGAAAAAATTATATCGTATATGTTTTGATTATCAATACGAAACTTCTGTAATTGATCTATAAGATTTCTGAATTTTCTTCAAATATTTCCATGGAAATTAGTTTAAAAATTATATAAACAAGGCTTTAGAAAAAATATCTAAAGTCTTGTTTTATTGTATTAAAAATATCTATATATACACCAATGACAAAGTCGACATAAACCCTCTCTTTTGGGATGGGAGAGAGCATCTAT
>NZ_JBALQK010000119.1:9702-13014 GCF_036965845.1 Bacillus sp. JJ1127
TCGAAAAATTAAAGTGGATTTATATAATAAATAGTTGTTAAATATCGATTAAATTGTTGGAAGATTTAGTGATTGGTCTTATCGATGGAATGAGCTGGGAGTCTTCTTCTGAGTACTACCAAATTATAAATGAAGAAGTAAAAAAGAGATTAAGTGGATTACATTCAGTGAAAGTAAAACTATAATTTTATTATGTAAACACTAATGGTCATATAGATGGAAAACTTTCAGAAAATATTTTATAATGTAAGTGGTTACAAAAAGGAGGGGTATGAGTGTTTTCACTTCAGCCAATTGCTTTTGTATATAATGAAAGAAAGTTGATAAAGGATGACGAGTGGGGAGAAGTGCAATCGACTATTGCATTAACGGACTCTTTTTCGGAAGAAAGTATACAAGGAATTGAGAGTTTTTCGCATATTGAAGTAATCTTTTATTTTCATAAAGTGACAGATGAACAGATTCAATATGCAGCGAGACATCCTCGAAATAATAAGGAATATCCGAAAGTAGGTATTTTTGCGCAGCGTGGGAAAAATCGTCCCAATCGATTAGGAGCAACAATTGCGAAAGTTGTAAAACGAGAAGGGAAATCAATTGTAGTTGAAGGATTAGATGCAATTGATGGTACTCCTATATTGGATATAAAGCCCGTTATGAGAGAATTTGTACCGAATGAAGAAATTATACAGCCCGAATGGGCAACGAATATTATGAAAGAGTATTGGAAAGGGAGCGGAGTAAAATGAAAATATATGAAGCAACAATTGCAGATTTAGATGGATTAGCAGATGTATTTAATAATTATCGTGTATTTTATAGACAAGAATCAAATGTAGAAGAAGCGAAAGCATTTTTGTGTAATCGTATAGAGCGAAAAGAATCTGTCATTTTTGTAGCTGTTGAAGATGGAGAATATCTTGGATTTACACAATTATACCCTTCTTTTTCATCTGTTTCGATGAAGGAATTATGGATTTTAAATGATTTATTTGTACAAGCTAACAAGCGCGGAGCAGGTACTGGAAAGAAATTGTTAGAAGCGGCTAGAACTTTTGCATTAGAAAATGGTGCCAAGGGTTTAAAATTACAAACAGAAATAGATAATATTTCAGCCCAGCGATTATACGCTGAAAATGGATATTTGAGAGATAATCGTTATTTTCACTATGAGTTAACTTTTTGAAAATGAATACATATTAAGAGCTCAGCATACAAGATTCGTATGCTGGTTTTTTTTATTGCTTCAATATCCATTTTACAGCTTCCTCAAAATTCGCGGCAATGTAACTTGGATCAATATGAGCCCATTTATCACGATAGGTATGCAGGGCGTCGTATCCAGCACCTGTTTGGACTAAGATCGTTGTTGCATAAACATTTGCACCCGCAACGATGTCAGTCCAACGATCACCAATGACGATGCATTTGGTTAAATCGAGCCCATATTTTTCTGCGGCTTGTAAGAGCATGCCTGTACTTGGTTTACGGCATTTACATCCATCTCCATGTCTGTGAGGACAAAGGTATACATCATCAAAACCGAATGCTTCTAATTCTTGAATAAAGTCATCTGCGGTTGCTTGTCCATCGGCAATACCAGGTTGGTTTGTAAAGGAAAATAGTTTTATATTTTGTTTTTTTAATGCGAGTAAGGAGTCCTGTGTAAATGGGAATAAGGTGAATTCACCGGGATAATGTACAGTGGTGTCTCCTCCGATTGTTCCATCACGGTCGATAAAAATAGCTTGAATGTTTGTCATATAACCAACTCCATATGTAATAAATTAAGAACCTCAAACTTTAAATATTCTGTAAAATGATAGCTTTTCCTTCTTTTAAAATCGATAATCATTGAAATAGATGTATAAAGTGATATTTTAGAAGGGAGTATGCTATAATTTCCCAGGAGTTTATTGTAAGTTGAAAGAGGGGAAGCAACTTGTTACAAGTCAATATTCGCTCAGCGGGTTATGAAACAGGAAAAAAAACAATCCATGATATAGCATTTTCAATTGAAAAAGGTGAATTGGTTGCCTTGATTGGTGCAAATGGTGCTGGGAAAAGTACGACAATTAAATCAATGCTTGGTTTACTTGCAAATATGGATGGTGAAGTATCGTTTGGTGAAAAGAACAATCCATATGCATATGTGCCAGAACATCCGACTTATTATGATTATTTAACATTATGGGAACATATTGAATTATTAATGGCTGCACGTGGATGTGAAGTAGGGAGCTGGGAGGAAAGAGCACGGGAATTATTACATACGTTCCGAATGGAAAAGCATAAACATGAATACTTATCAAAGTTTTCAAAAGGTATGAAACAAAAATCAATGCTCATTCTCGCGTTTTTAACCGAGCCGGATTTTTATATTATCGATGAACCTTTTATCGGTTTAGATCCAGTAGCGACACGAGACTTTTTGAACTTTTTATATAAGGAAAAAGAGCGTGGAGCAGGAATCTTACTTTGCACGCATGTGCTTGATACAGCGGAAAGAATTTGTGAGCGATTTTTACTTATTTCACAAGGTACATTAGTAGCGAATGGGCATTTAGAGGCGATCCAATCATTAGCACAAATGCCAGGTAGTCCATTATTAGATTGTTTTGATGCAATCGTAAGGCGGGAACAATATGATGAAACAACAATTTTATAAGCGCTTGCGTCATGAATGGCAAAGAAAATGGAACTCAATTCGTTCTGTAACGGATTGGACGGTAGCGTTATATTTTGTTATTCCATCAATTATATTTAGTGGTATTTATTATCGCTCTTTATGGAAAAGAGAGTTATCTGCGGAAGAACCACTTTATTTTTTACTCGGTTTGTTTGCATTTTGTTTTATTACATACTCGAGAGGAACACGTTCGTTTTTTGAACAAGCAGATAGTTTATTTTTAATTCAACATCCAGTACATATGAAAAAACTAATGAAATACGGAATATTGTATACATGTATTCGAATTGCTATAACAAATATAGCTGTGACATTAGTTGTGTTACCTATATTTGTTAAGAGCATGAATGCGTCTATTTTACAAGTTGTATCATGTTGGGTATCCTTTACTGTTTTTCGATTTATGTTATCACTATTAGTAAGGTATATTGATGTACGCGGAGGAAAGCGATGGGTATTATGGATTGTAAAAATCATACTATTTTGCATTAGTTTTATTTGTGTTGGAAGCGGTGTGTTTTTAGGGTTCAAAAACCTAGCTTATTCAATACCATTTATTATTGTATTACTTGTAATTAGTGTAGTTTTAATAAAGGAAAAAATGAATTATCAGCGTTTCTTTT
>NZ_JBALQK010000119.1:13064-13835 GCF_036965845.1 Bacillus sp. JJ1127
AGAAAAAGCAGAGAGTATGCGCTGGACGATGGAAATTATGCAATTTAGTGGTCAAGTAACAAAGCCAAGTACGAGTTCGAAACCATGGTTGTTTCCACGATCGAAACATATACTTGGAAATAAAGCCGATTCGCGTATTATTGAATCATTTTTAAAAGAATATTTTCGATCGGGTGCTTCTTTAAGTTTTTATATTAAAATTATTTCCATGAGTGCAGTCTCTATAAAAATTGCGCCTTGGTGGATTGCGCTTATTATTATTGTATTTTCTTGTGTTGCGATTGCACGTTATTCAGGCGATCAATGGAATGAGTTTACGAAAAAAATGTTTCTTCAATTATATTGTGAACAAGGGAAATTAATATGGTTGAAGAGTAGAGCAGAAATGTATCTATTTATTCCAACTGTATTTATATATGGGACGGTAATACTTGCGCAGTTTTATTTATTGCCAGCTATAATCATAGGGATTGTTATAATAGTATTAATTGGATGGATTGCATTTACACCTTGGAAAATTTATATAAAATAAGCCTTGCGGGAAGCTTTTGATACATTCCAATATAAATCTCAGGAATTTCATATGTTTCACCAGACTGTAATTGGTCAATAAATTGCTCCATATCTAGTTGGGTGTACTCAGAATGCTTTTTTATTCTTCCATTATAAGAAGTCTTCAGTACTTAAAAAAATTAAACAATTGATTTAACGGGTATAATGATTTTATTATCATTTATGAATAGATAATATAACTCCTTGGAAAGGTACCTT
>NZ_JBALQK010000120.1:0-4603 GCF_036965845.1 Bacillus sp. JJ1127
TACTATAACTTCCGAGTTTTTAGACCTAGTTGTTTGAACATTATGTGAATTTAACAAAAACAATTATATACAAATTGAAAAACGAACATAATAATCCTTTTTTTTGGATATCGTTATTCTAATAAGCATTTCTGCTATCTTAAAATTATTGGCTGGAGATACCATACAAGTTATCTCCTAAGCTACTACAGATAGTCATACTGTTCCCCCCCTTGAAAATACAGTAACACTTCATGCACTTTGAAGCAGCCAGATCCCTAATAGGTTTATTCTCCTAACGACCAATAAGATTATATGAATAAAAAAAGAGCGTCCGTCTTCGGACACTCTTTTCCTTTATAGCGAATTAAATAATCATTTGATTAAATCTGCAAAACTCAATCATATCTCGATACGAAAAGCATTACATTAGCACTCTTCCGGAGTACCAGTATTCGTCGCTGTGCGGAAAGATGAACCGCATCCGCATGATGCGATTGCGTTCGGATTATCGATTGTAAACCCGCCGCCAAGCATTGATTGCTTGTAATCAATTTTTACTCCTTTGACAATCGGAGCACTTTCTTTATCAATAACAAATTCAACACCGTAAAACTCAAGAACTGTGTCGTCTTCATTTGGTTCTCTTTCAAATCCTAAGCCGTAAGAAAGACCGCTACATCCACCGCCATGTACAGCAAGGCGAACGTATTTCTCTCCTTCTTCAGCATCTTTTAACATATCTTTAATTTGAAATGCTGCTTGTTCTGTTACAGTAATCATGAAATCCACCTTCCTTTCTGTTCTCGTTCTATTATACATCTTTACGCTTCTATCTTGTACTCATACACTCCGCGGCAAATGACTTCTGCTGGACCTTTCATCATAACTGTTCCTTCTTCTGTCCATGCAATCATTAAATCGCCACCAGCTAAATGAACTGTAATTTCTTTACCGCGTTCCATTTTTTTATTTAAAATCGCCGCCACAACAGATGCACATGCTCCTGTTCCGCATGCTTGTGTTACACCTGATCCACGCTCCCACACACGGAAGTTCATTTCTGTGTCATTCACAATTTCAATGAACTCAACATTCACTCGTTCTGGGAACATTTCATGTGTCTCAAGTACTGGACCTAGCGTTGTAAGAGGAGCTTCTTCCACATCATCAACGAAGATAACAGCATGCGGATTCCCCATAGAAACAGCGGTAAACGCATAACGATGATTATTATATAAGAAGTCTTCTCGAATAAATGGTGTGTCCCCCTCACCAAGCATCGGTAGCTCTGCACGCGTTAAACGTGGTGCTCCCATATCAATTTTCACCAACGTGACAACATTATCTTCTACCGTTACTTCAGCCGTTACAATTCCAGCTAATGTTTCAATGGTAAACACCGTTTCTTCTACTAGTTTATGCTCATACGCATATTTCGCTACACAGCGCAATCCGTTCCCGCAGCTCTTTCCTTCTGAACCATCATTATTAAACATACGCATTTTTACTGGTGCGACGTCAGAAGGACAAATTAAAATCATTCCATCCGCCCCAATTCCAGTATTGATATTCGAAACTTTCTCCGCTACAAGAGCTAGCTCTTCCTCTGGAATTTGTTCTTCAAACATATTTACATATATATAACTATTTCCAAGGCCATGCATTTTTGTAAAAGAAAATTGGTTCATCCTCATTCACTCCAAAAATAATTTGTTGTTTTAAGTATAAAATGCATGCTTTTGGAACACAATATGAATGTCCCCCGTTTCTTATATTTGACAACGTTTTGACGGCTTCACTATAGGAGCCGTTCTTACACAAATTGTGTAAGAAAAAAGCCCTTCTCGAAAAGGGCCTTTTTTTATTTTATACAAACATCCCGGCAATTGCAGCGCTTAGCAAGTGCTTTGGTGATAATTGACTTTAAACCAAATTTAGCAATATCACTAAGGCGAGTTGGCGCCATTCCTCTAAGTCCACCAAATATAATACGCAGTGCGGTCACTCTTTTCTTATTTGAAAGTAAATATCCAATAAGAAGAATACCGATAATTCCAACGAGTCTCCAAATCATGTTCATTCTGTCACCTCACAGGTTCAAATTCTTTGTTAGCATTTCCTCCAAAGAAATTTTTACTCTAATGGAACAAATGACAATTAAAAAAGATGCTGCTTATTTGCAGCACCTTAAAACATTGGATTTTCATCTAAATAATCATATACGTTTTTCACAAGCTCTTCTACCGTTGCCCCCTGTACCACTTCACCATTTACAAGTGCAAATGGTCCTTCAAAACAAATACCACAATACCCTAGACAACCATATTCCATAACATCTAAATTTGGATCTTTTTCTAATTTTTCTAGCGCTGCTTGTGAGCCGCTCGCAAGGTTACCTACACAAAATTCGATTAATGGCTTAATCAAAACAATCCCCCCTGTCTCTCCAAAAAAATGAATCTATAAATAAGAAACCAAGCTGTTTCTTGTTATTTTCATTACACTTACTAACACATTTAGTTGCTGCACTACTTCATTTCAAGTCAAATGATCTTCTCTATATCAATCCACTTGGATTTCCCAACATATACATCACAGCTATGAAAACAGAAAAAGATCTCCATTCATTTCCTCCTTCTGGTTTCACACGGCATGGAGCCAAAAAAGACACTGACCGCTTCTATCCATCAGCGGACGCTCTCTCCAACCTAAAAGAAAAGGTTTCTATCGTTTTTTCTAATCTACCTGTTATTTTTCCAACATACAAATTAGAACAGTTTGTTCCACTTTTCTTCTTATTGTACAACAGAGTACTCATTCATGCATTGTTATTTGTTCACAAATTCGATATAATTTGAATGAGTAAAGTCAAAATATTTTTTCAATATATAATTATATGATTAGGGGATATTTCAACAGAAAAGGGGTAATCCATCATGAAACACCTCGTACTACTAGGTGGCGGCTACGGTGGAATGAGAATTCTGCAACGGCTTCTTCCAAACAATCAACTTCCAGATGATGTCCAAGTGACATTAATCGACAAAGTACCATACCACTGTTTTAAAACAGAATATTATGCATTAGTAGCGGGTACAATTTCAGAAACGCATATTCGCATTCCGTTTCCAGAGCATCCGCGTCTCAATATTCAATATGGCACTGTATCGAATATTGATCTCGAAAATAAAGCCGTGCATCTCGATAGCGGTGAAGAAATCCAATATGATGATTTAATTATCGGACTTGGCTGTGAAGACAAATATCATAACGTTCCAGGTGCCAAGGAATATACGCATAGTCTGCAGTCCATTGAACAAACGCGTAAAACATACGAACAATTAAACAGTTTAGAGCCAAACGCAACGGTTGCTGTCGTTGGTGCTGGCTTAAGCGGTGTTGAAGTAGCAAGTGAACTTCGTGAAAGCCGTTCTGATTTAAAAATTTACTTATTTGATCGAAAGGATCGCATTCTATTCCCGTTCCCAGAGAAATTAAGTAGATACGTAGAAGAGTGGTTCACAAAGCATAAAGTTACAATTATACGAAACTCTAACATTACAAAAGTAGAACCAAACATTGTGTACAACCATGATGAACCACTTGAATGCGATGCAATCGTATGGACAGCTGGCATTCAAGCAAACGAAGTTGTTCGAAACCTTCCAGTCGAACACGATAGTAGTGGACGGGTTGTATTAACGAAATATCACAATATTCCAAACAATGAACACGTTTATGTTGTAGGCGATTGTGCTTCTCTTCCACATGCACCATCTGCACAGCTTGCTGAAGGCCAAGGTGAACAAATTGTCCAAATATTATTGAAACGTTGGAACAATGAAACACTTCCTGATGAACTGCCTGTTATTAAATTAAAAGGTGTTCTCGGTTCTCTCGGTAAAAAACATGGCTTCGGATTATTAGCAAATCAGCCTTTAATGGGCCGTGTTCCTAGGCTATTAAAGTCCGGTATTCTTTGGATGTATAAACATCATAACGGTTAACAACAAAAAAGGTTGCTGACAACATCAGCAACCTTTTTTATTACGCTATAAATAGAATCAGGAAGGAGAAAAATTTCCCTTCCTGAACGTTTTTGTTGTTACTACCTAATTGTATGAAAATCTAAATTTATCCCGCATTAACGGGCAATAATACCCCCACCTCAAAATTCGGCGAAAGCAAAGAAGTTAGGTGGGAGATAAACTGCCCGTAAAAGCCCGATTGGTGAGGGCTAATAATCAGTGGGGGATGAAGAAAACCCCCACTGATTAAAGTTTCACTTTATGCCTTCTTAACAAATTCAGATTTTAATTTCATAGCTCCAAAACCATCAATTTTACAATCGATATCGTGGTCTCCTTCAACTAATCGGATACTTTTTACTTTTGTACCGATTTTTATAACTGATGAAGTTCCTTTTACTTTCAAGTCTTTGATTACTGTTACAGAATCACCATCGTTTAAAATATTCCCATTTGCATCTTTAACAACTTTTGTATCTTCAGTTTCTGCTTCTAACGCCCACTCATGCGCACATTCTGGACAAACGAAAAGAGCTCCATCTTCGTAAGTGTACTCAGAATTACATTTTGGGCAATTTGGCAAATTAGACATA
>NZ_JBALQK010000121.1:0-10993 GCF_036965845.1 Bacillus sp. JJ1127
TAAGAAAAGAGCGGTGATTGAATAAAAATCACCGCTCTTTTCTTATTTAAAATAATAAATACTTTCGAAAGTTATGAAAAACCTTCAAAAAAATGCTCTTCAATCTGTCTAGGTGCGCTTTATTACACTTTAAATCTTTCAATTAATACTTGTAATTCCTCAGCCATTTGTGACAGTGTACCCGCAGCCGAACTGATTTCTTCCATAGAAGCCAACTGCTCTTCAGCAGATGCTGCAACACTTTGTGTACTTGTCGCATTACTTTGCACTGTCATGGCAATTTCACCAACTGAAACAGAAACCTCATTAGCACCTTTCGACATTCCATTTGCCGTTTCTACCATACTTTCAATTTGCGTAGCAATTTCATTTGTAGAATGCAATATTTCTGCAAAGTTCTGTTTCGTTTCATTCGCTATTACAAGGCCAGATTGAACTTCTTCATTCACATTACTCATAGCATTTACGGTCTTGCTCATATCCTTTTGTATTTCACCTATTAATTTACCAATTTCACTTGATGATACACTAGATTGTTCTGCTAGTTTTCGTACTTCATCAGCAACAATCGCAAACCCTCTACCATGCTCACCTGCTCGTGCGGCTTCAATTGCAGCATTTAATGCAAGTAAATTGGTTTGATCTGCAATATTTTGAATCGCTTCTAAAATATCACCAATTTGCTTTGATTTATCATTTAATGCTTGAATTACAGCATCGGACTGCGATACCGACTCTGCAATCAAATGCATTTGATTTACTGTTTGTCCTACAAGTTTCCCACCATCTTCTGCTTTTTCACGTGTATATGTAGATGCATTGGCAATTGAAGAGGAATTATTTGCTACATGCTGAATTCCTTCTGTTACATTAAAAAGTAATAATGCACCATGTTCTACGCTCGATGTTTGAGTTGTTACCCCATCTGAAACTTGATCCATCGCCATTGTAATTTGTTCTGTCGCTTCACTTGCTTGTCTCACACTTGCCGTCAGTTCTTCAGATGCAGCTGCAACATGACCTGCTGAAGTATTAATTCTACCGATTAACGTGCGTAATGAATGCGTCATCTCATTAAACCCTTTCGCAAGCTGTCCAATTTCATCGTTAGAATGAATTTCAATTGTTTGTGTTAAGTCCCCTTCACGAATTTCACTGGAGGTAACAACTAATTTTTTTAGAGGCTTTGTAATAGAAAGCGTCACGAAATAAATAAGTGCCCCCCCTACAAGTAATGAAATCACCATGATGATTAACATGTTATAAAATACAGGTTGAGCTGCTTCAACTACTTCACTTGCATACATCGTTCCACCAATTTTCCAACCTGTTTTTACGTTTGTAGCGAACACAACTTCCTTCTCACTACCACCAGATGAATAAGTAAAGGTCCCATGGTTTTCTTGATACATTCGTTTTGCCCAAGAATCCGCAGCTTTTTCGCCCGATTTTTCTTGTGGATGAGCAATTATTTTTTGATTTTGATCTAGAATAAAAGCATATCCTTTTTTTCCAATGTTAATCATTTTTGTTGTTTTTAACAAATCATCTAAGTTTAAATCAAACCCAACAACACCACTTTTATCGTCCATTTGTTTGGCAATCGTTATTATAATGCGACCATTTATTTCATCCTTATATGGCTCCGTTACAATAATACCACCTTGCTTACTTACTGCATCTTTATACCAAGGACGTGTTGTTGGATCATAATCTGCTTGCATTTGTATATCTGGCTCTTGAACAAATTTCTTATCATTTCCTGCAATATATACCTGTTCAATTTCTGGATGTAAATTAATATATTGTGAAAATATTTTTTTAAGTTCACCTTGATTTTCTCCTTGATAGACACTACTATCAATTACTTTTGCCAAATGTGTAACATCGTTAAATTTCGCTCCAATTGTTTGATTAATTAAATTATCTAGTATTTTAATATTATCATTTGCACTACTCATAATCTGTGATTCAAAATTCTTTTTAGCCGTTTGATAAGACATACCACCAATGATCGAAATAGCAGCAATCAAAATAATAAAAAATGAAATCAACAGCTTCTTAGCTACTTTCATATTTTGAAATCGCTTTACTATTTTACTCATAAAATCCCTCCTCTATTTTTTATGCAAAAATTTAAATTTACAAAATGAAGAAAATAATCGTTATGACTCAAAATAGTGCACGCATTAAACATTAAATTATTCGACATGTTTCGGCTAATTCTTCATAAATTTTATACATATAATTCCTTCTTGTCTATATATAAATAAAACGTTTAAAAATTATTCGAAATTTAGAGATGCAAAATATAACATACATAGCCTATGATGGCTGTCTTTATAGTTCGCCTCATATAAAGTGAAACTTTAATCAGTGGGGGTTTTCTTCATCCCTACTGATTAAAAGCTCTCACCAATCGGGCTTTTACGGGCAGTTTATCTCCCACCTAACTTCTTTGCTTTTCCCGAATTTTGAGGTGGGAGTATTACTGCTCATTAATGCGGGATAAAATGATACTGGAATCAAGTCGTTATTTTCTTCTAGCTAATCAAAAAACAAAATCCTGCATGATTCATACAGGATTTTGTGATTAAACTTTCCATTTACATATTATTTTAGGAGATTTAGCTAGCTGGACTCAACTTAATACGAACCTTTTTCTCACCTAAAGAAATTGCATCATTCTCTTGTGTTAGTTCCTTAAATGTAAATTTCTTTACTAACAAATTTTCTTCTAACAATCCTTTATGTTTCGTTAATGTGCTTTGTAATTCATCTTCTATATCAAGAATTACATCTACTCGTAAGTTAACTGGTAGATTTAACTGTTTTCGATACTCTTGAACAGCTCGAATAAATTCCCGTGCTACGCCTTCTTGTAACAATTCATCTGTCACATTGGTATCTAACATGACTGTATATTGTCCATTTGTAGTGTTAGAAAATCCTGCTTTTGGTACTTGTTCTACTACTACATCTTCAGTTGTCACTTCAATCTCTTCTCCTGCTCCAAGCTTACAAAACGCTTTTTCCATTGAAACAAAGTTTTGTACTTCTTTTTGCGATAATTGTTTCAACCACTGATTGACAGTATTGACATTCTTACCAAATTTCGGACCTGCTGTTTTAAAATTCAACTTAAGTTGATACGTTGTATACTTTGTTTCATCTAATTCTACATGGAATTCTTTCACATTCAGTTCATCCATAATAATATCACGATAGGATTCCCAGTCTACCTTCTGCTCATGATGCTCAAGTAATACAAGCTCTGCTAATGGTTGCTTTACTTTTAACGTATGCTGATTTCGGTTGCTACGTCCGAGCTCAACAACTTGTAAAACAGCATCCATTTCTTCTTCTAACTTTGTATGAATAAATGTTTCATCTGCTTCTGGATAATCCGTTAAATGAACACTGCTCCCTTCTAAATTAAGATGAATATCTTCGGCTACAAATGGAGTAAACGGAGCAAGTAATTTACTAATTGTAGCCAGCACTTCATGAAGGGTTTCATACGCAGCTGCCTTTTCAGGATTCATGCCAGGCTCCCAAAAACGATTGCGCGAACGTCTTACATACCAGTTACTCACCTCATCTACAAGAGCTGCAATTTCACGAGCTGCATTTGTAAATTGATACTCATCTAATGCGTTTCTTACTTTTTTCGTTGTACTATGAAGTCGTGATAGCACCCACTCATCAAGTTTCGTCCGCTTAACCTCATACTTCTCTTTTGGATTGTATTCATCTAAATTTGCATATAAAACATAGAAGCTATATACATTCACGAGTGTATCTACAAGTTTTGATTTCGCCTCTTGGACAGTTCTTTCAGAAAAGCGTTTTGCATTCCAAGGTGCACTATCAACAAGAAGAGCCCATCTTAATGCATCTGCACCAAATTTCTCGACTAATTCTACTGGATCTAATGCATTCCCTTTACTTTTAGACATTTTCTGTCCTTGTTCATCTAACACATGCCCAAGGGATAATACACGTTTGTATGGTACTTTTCCAGTGTATAAAGCCGCTACCGCTAATAGGCTATAAAACCAACCACGAGTCTGGTCAACACCTTCAGCAATTACATCTGCCGGGAATTGTTCCTCAAAAAGTTCTTTATTTTCAAACGGATAATGATACTGTGCAAATGGCATCGAACCGCTATCAAACCAAACATCGATTACTTCCGGAGTCCGAGTCATCAAGCTGCCACATTTTTCACAGCATACCTTCACTTCATCTACATATGGTTTATGCAGCTCTAAATTCTCTGCTGTCTCCCCTATGCTATTCTTTCTTAATTCATCAATGCTCTTCGGTGCAAATTGATAATCACAGCTTTCGCATTGCCATACATTTAACGGTGTTCCCCAGTATCGTCTCCGGCTAATATTCCAGTCCACCATATTCTCTAAAAACTTTCCAAATCGCCCGTGTTTCATATGGTCTGGATACCATGTGACTGCATCATTATTCTTTAAGAAGGTCTCCTTAATCGCAGTTGTCCGAATGAACCAGCTTTCCCCAGCATAATAAAGCAGTGGTGAATCACAGCGCCAGCAATGCGGATAACTATGTTCATATTTCTCTTTAGAGTATAACAGCCCTTCCTGCGCTAAATAACGAACAATATCAACATCACATTCTTTCACAAATTTCCCCTGTAAAAATGGAACTGCTTCCGTATATTCACCTTTTTCATCTACAACATGAAGGAATGATAACCCTTGATTCTGTACAACTTTATAATCATCTTCTCCATAAGCTGGTGCGATGTGAACAAGTCCCGTACCGCTATCTCCCGTAACAAAATCTGCTGAAATAACACGATAGCCATTTGTAACTTCGTCCATAGGAAACGGTGCTGTATAGGAAGTACCTACCAATTCTTCTCCTTTATGAGTCGATAATACTTGATAGTCTTCTTTTAATACATAATGTGCGCGCTCTTTTGCAACAACATAAACTGCCCCGTCTTTCTCCGCTTTCACATACTCCATATCTGGATGTACAGCGAGTGCTACATTGGCAGGCAGCGTCCACGGCGTTGTTGTCCATCCAAGAAAGTATTCATTTTCACTATTCAATACTTTAAACTTTACCGTTGCACTTAAATCTTTTACTGTTTTATATCCTTGTGCTACTTCATGTGAACTAAGTGATGTTTGACAACTTGGGCAGTACGGTGAGACTCGATGTCCCTTATATAGAAGGCCTTTTTCATGAATCGTCCCAAGAATATGCCATACACTCTCAATATAAGGATTCTCTAAAGTTACATATGGGTCATCCATATCGACCCAATATCCAATGCTCTCCGTAAATTCACGCCACTGCTTTTCATACGTAAATACGCTTTCCTTGCATTTTTGAATAAATGGTTCAATTCCGTATTCTTCAATTTCATGTTTCCCAGAAATGCCAAGCTGCTTTTCAACGCCTAATTCCACCGGTAATCCATGTGTATCCCATCCTGCTTTTCGAAGCACTTTATATCCTGTCATTGTTTTATATCTCGCTACTAAATCTTTAATTGTCCGCCCGAGCGCATGCCCAACATGTGGCAATCCATTGGCAGTTGGCGGTCCTTCATAAAAAACAAAAGATTGTGCGCCTTCACGATTTCGAATGGATTGTTCAAAGATATTCTGTTTGTTCCACTGCTTGCGAATTCGTGTTTCTCTCCCTACAGCTGATTCTTTTACATCTACCTTTTCCATTTACAATCACTCCTTTGAAATGTATTAAAAGCACACAAAAAACCCGTCCCTATCAAGTAGGGACGGGTTTACCCGCGTTACCACCCTAATTCTACTAGCATCTCAACTAATAGCACTTAGCAACGTACTAACATACGCGTTCTTTGTAACGGTAGACATCCGTCCGAGCTTACTCTATTCAGCCACGGCTCCTCGGAGATGATTTTCAAATACAGTCTGTACGCCGACTTTCAGCATGACGCCGGCTCTCTGTGGAACAGTACAATATTTTACTCGTTCTCGTCTTCAGATTTGTATACTTTTATTAACAGTTATTTTATTCCATGAAATAGATAATTGTCAATCAATTTAGAAATATATTTTTATTTATTTCCTACATTCCGAAATTTATACATCAAAAAAAGTTTCCATTACTTTATCATTTCCCGTACTACTTCTAAATCTTCATCTTCTTCCGCAATCTCTGCAAAAAATCCCGCTTCATCTTCATAAAGAACCGTTTCGAGCTCTACTTATGCATCGGACTTTTACAGATCTTTCATATCCCACCTAAGCCTCTTTACTTACGTTGAACTTTTACATCATTTTATTGCTTTCCATAAAATGCAGGATCAAATAATTCCTACCCTTTTATTGACAAAACAAATATTTCCACATATATTTTAATTAAATACTAAACGTTTAGTATTTAATGTTTTCTATTTGAACGGAGGATATATATGACACGATTAATGGTACTTGGTTTACTCATGCAATACGGCCCTATGTCAGGATATGAATTACAGCAAGCTATGCAATCCGCACAAACAGACACTTGGGCAGGTGTCTTTCCCGCTTCGATTTATCATGCTTTAAAAAAAATGGACAAAGAAGGATTAGTAGAGCTTGATGCCGTTGAAAAAACAGGTAATCGTTCCAAAGCAATTTATAGTATTACACCTGCTGGAAAAGATGAGTTCCATACACTTATACTTCAGTCATTCCAACAATCTTCAGTCGCTTTCCCAACAGAGCTATATACAGCACTCACTTTTTTCAATGCAAATGCTTTTTCTCTTGAACGCATTTCATCCGCCTTACAAGATCAAAAAAAGACAATTATAGAAATGTACGAAAATATGAAAGCTGGACAATCTATTAAAGAAAAAATGATAAATATCCCAGAGCATGTCACCCTTATTTTTGAAAATATTTATGAACAATGTGAGATGCAGCTTCGTTTCATTGAAAAGATGGAAAAAATGTTATCTCGATTAGAAGCTAAAAATAAATCGGAGGAAAATGATGAGAAATAAATTAAAGATGTCTCGCGTACAAAAAGCTTCGTTATGGGTTGTTGCAGTAGCAGTTTTTACAGATATGCTAATCTACGGAATGATTGTCCCAATCTTACCTAAGTATGCAGAAACGCTAGGTGCTACCCAAACAGAGATTGGCTTTTTATTTGGGAGTTACGCTATTACTCTACTTCTTGCTACACCTATTTTAGGAGTAGTTTCTGATAAATTCGGAAGGCGACTTCCTATGATTCTAGGCTTATTTGGACTAGCAGCAGCGACTATATTATTCGGGATCGCAAATAATTTTTTGTTTCTCGTCCTTGCCCGAATGCTGCAAGGATTAGCTGCAGCGGCAACATGGACAGCTGGTTTAGCACTTTTAGCTGATGTGTTCCCTATGCAAGATCGCGGAAAAGCAATGGGGTTAGCTTTATCTGGTCAAGCAGCTGGAATGCTCCTTGGCCCAACAATCGGTGGTTTACTTTATCAATGGGGTGGTTATCATCTTCCTTTTATCGTGGCAGCAACTATCGCCCTCATTGATGGCATATTACGAATGACATTGCTTCGTAATGAACCAAAATACAATACAAACCAACGCATTTCCTATCGATCTATTTTTAAGATGCACTCTCTATTTATAGTTATCGGCGTTATTATTCTAGGGGCTGCTTTACCTAGTGCATTAGAACCAACTCTTCCTCTCTACTTACAAGACACCCTACACCTTAGCCCAGGAACAATTGGACTATTATTTGCAATCCCAACTCTTGCCTATGGATTGACTGCACCAATTATCGGAACACTTTCAACAAAAATAGGCAGGAAACAATCAATGGTATTAGGCATAATCATAGCTTCCTTATGTTTTCCATTTACAGCAATCGTTTCTCATATCGTCCTTGAAATAGTTGTATTGGCTATACTTGGAATCAGTTTTAGCCTATTATTAGCCTCTACCTTACCAGAGCTTACATACCTTGCAGATCAAAACGGAATTCGTGCGTATGGCATACTCTTCGCTATCTATAATACGGCTTATTCAATCGGTATGTTTTTCGGACCTATGTTAAGCGGAAGTTTATCAGATTTATTTGGATTAACAAATGCGTTCTACATCTTCAGTTTTCTACTCTTATGCTACCTTTGCTTGTTTTTATGGAAAATAAAAAAATAACATTTATTCTTATACGAGGAATAAAAATAAATATATCCTAAAAAAATAAAGCTTCTAACATATAAGACATATATGTTTAGAAGCTTTATCACATTAATATATGAAAGAGGTTCTTTATTTTTAACCTCAAAATCTACACTACCTCTTTTTTACTACACCAAAAGTAATCTTCATACTTGGAGCATAGACCAAAGAAGAATCCATATTGAACTTTTTAGAAAATCGTAGTTCTGCTTCGTACTGTGCCATCACTTCATTACACGTCAGTCCTCTATTTATTAAACGTTTAATGAACTCTTCCTTTTCAGCAGGAATATTGCCTACACCTTCTTCCCTTAGCTTTTTATCTGCTTGATTCACATTGGCGTTAAGAAAATTAACTTTATCACTAACCCGGCACTCAATATCTTCCACGCCTAGTTCACTTAGATATACCAGTAATTTAATCCCAATGTTTCCATCTTTTCTATTCCGTTTTTCATCATTTTCAAATAACTTTTGAAGAACACCAAGCTGAATCATTTCGGATTGATCAAGTTGATTAAGATTATACGAAGCCATATTAGAAATCCAGTGTGGTTCAAAACAAATGATGTTCCCTCCATCAACGACCGAATCTATCATTTTTTGCAACATTGTTTTCGGATCATTCATATGCAATAAAAAAGCATGACAAACTGCTATATCATACTTACTCTCTAATTTAATTTCAGTAACATCTGCCTCATTGAACTACCTCCACCTACCTCTACATGAGCTTGAGGTGGGAGATTCTACTGTTCCTGCCCTCGCAAAAACACTTCCTCTCGTTCAACAAAAAGGATACAACGATTTAGGAATTCAGTAGTGTCCTTAGACAAGACGACCTCTTTCTGTCTTTCGAGGAAAACAGAAAAGGTATAGCCACTTTCTTCCTATATCGAGGAGAAGACCACCTTGTCATGCATCCAGTTCCTAGACCTATTATCTGCTCTGGTAACAAGCGTAAGAGACTGGGACAAGGGGTTCTTTTTTCATGATACAAACATGTTTGCTAGTTTTTTCTTTTCATCTTCAAGTAAGTCTAATCGCTCGATTTGTACTGCCTCTTTCGGCTGATTCACATCATATAACTGATAGAAATGATGGGTACGAATATCCAGTCGATTGTTTAATTGATGCCAATGACTCCAGTGGTGTGCTTCTTTCTTTAGAATATAAGGCTGAAGCACTTGAGGTACTTTTTCTTTATACCCTAATCCACGACGCCCAATCATAAAAGCCGCGGATTGATGAATAGATATCCCGAGTTTCCGCATATATTTCATCTTTCCTGAGATAGAAGTGTAAGCTGGATTGACTTGAAAGACAGCCACGCCCATTTTATCCGCGTGATTCAGGATCGCGCTTGTCATCTTCCTATAAGCGAACATGCTCTTCATTCGATTCACACGCTTACTTCCATATCGATCACCTGTCTTGGATTGTGTGGTATCTAACTTTTCTATGATAATCGGCTTATGATACCGCACCGCTAAGTCAACTAAGCGAATGACTTCCGCTTCGATTATCTTTGTGATTTGTCCAGTTGTTTTTCCAATAACTGAAAAACGGAAAGAACCACTCCCTTTGTAATTCCCATCCTCCGTTACATTCGCCCATGCAAAGTGGTCTAGGTTACAATCTATACCAATGACACCATCCGCTTTACTGTAATTCGTGTGAGGGTTTTCCGGTACATCAACTAAACACTTTACAATGTAATACTCACCATGGTCTTCAACAGACCACGCAATCGGTTTGCCATGTTTTTTCTTATTCTTACACTGTAATTGTTTTGTGATCACTTCCTCAACAATTTCTTGCCCATACGGGAATGTGACAGCTGGAAACATAACTAGTTTTCCTGTACTTGTTGTCATCCATAATTCCTGATTCTCAACAACATACTGAAACACAAAATTTCCGTGTTTGGCATCTTTACGGCCAGATAGTGTAAGTTGTTTATTTCGAGCACGAGAAAATAATGTTTTCCATTTGTCATGGTTCTGCACGAACTCATCGATTGTAAATTGAGACCGAAACAGTTTTTTGCTACCAAACACCGCACTCGGAATATGCGTTTGGTACGATTCAAGCTTCTGCTTTAAACGATATTGCCGATGAGTCAAACGGCCGATTTTTGCCTGGATCCTTTTGATTTGAACATCTAAATACTGGTGTTCAAACAGATATTCATTCAGCCAAATCAATGTATCCTCTTTACGAGACAAGGAGATGATCTGGTTGTGCTTCGAAAAGCGGGAGTTTTTGGGGAACATAACCTTTCCTTTTACACAACTTTGTTTGATTTTATGAAGCTTTGTCCGTTTTGTCCGTTCTTGCTTCAACTTCTGTTTGATTTTTTTGAGCTTTTCTTGTGTTTGTTTCTCATATATGTTCTGTAACTCCATTATACTTGTAAACAACACCCTTGCTTCTTGCACCGCACTGTTTGCATAGTAATCATTCAATTGATATTTCCGCTTGAGAACAAGATGAAGGCTATCTGTATGCAACTTACGGTTCCAACGTTTTTCTCGGACGATCATTTGAAACGCATATCGTTTCGCTGTATTAAATGTTTCTATTGTCTGTGTCAATATCTCTACCATTTCATGCGGTACATCTGTCTTATAGATTCGCTTCGAAAAATACGCTTTCTTCACCTGTTCTCACCTCATTTTGTTTGATAAGACAATTATACAACAAAATGAAACGTATGTTCTAAAAAATGTAATTTTCTTAAAAAAAGAAAAAACCGATTCATCCCCCACCTTCACTTCGTT
>NZ_JBALQK010000122.1:0-2018 GCF_036965845.1 Bacillus sp. JJ1127
GTATACTGGCGATTTCAAGGTCGAGGTAAAAAATTCGATTCGTGCATGTTTTCCGTCCCTGGTCGCCAATCCGCCGAAAACACCGCCCCCGGCATAAAAAAAGAGCCGGTATTATTCTACCGACTACAATTTAAACGTTTTTAATTTATCTTCGATTTGTTCCTCTGTAATTCCGATGTATCTTAACGTTATTGAAGGATGACTGTGGTTTAATATCTTTTGTAACTCAGCAACGTCTTTGTATTGTTTATAATAAAAATATCCGAATGATTTCCTTAGACTATGGTTGCCTACGTTCTCTACTCCCGCAAAGTCTGCGGCCTTATTTAACTGGCGATATGCTTGCGTTGGTGTAATCGCCTTGTCACCCTTACGTGATGGAAACATCCACTCGCTATCTAATGTAGCTACATACGCCTGTATCTCATCGTATATAGAGTCCAGGTAGATTGTACGCTTCTTTTGCGTCTTTCCTTCCTTAACGATAGCTTTCTTCTTCCCCTTTACGTCCGATACCTTTAACTTTAGTAGATCACCGACACGTAATCCTGTATTAATACCGATTAAGAACAGTATGTAATCTCGTTCACTACAATGCCTACGTAACGCCCACTTCATGTTATCGATCTGTTCTAAATCTCGAATAGGTTGTACGTCCTTCAATTGCGTCATGTAAAATACCCCTTTCATCAACGTAGTAATATCAACGTTTTGAATGTACGATTTTTTAAGTTATCTCTATTTTATCGCTGATACCGCACAACGTCAATAGAATAAACGAAATGAATGTACGTTTTTATGTAGAATCATACATTCGTGAAGGGTGAGTTTCGGAGGGTGTACGCGTGTCACGAGCGTTCGCCTGGTAAAACGGGAAGTATGTAACGTAGTGTATAACGGTGAGAGTACGCTATTTTGTTAAGTTATGTTAACTATATCGGCATGTCATTAGCATTTGCGGAATTCGCAAGAGCATAACGCTTGTCCGAATAAGATCATACTGTATCGAAATACATACTCCGTTTTGGTCGTCGGAATTTCCGACAAGCAACAGGAGGTTAGGTTCACGATGTACCCGACCTCTTTCCTTTACTCTTCGTTATTATTACGCTTCGGGACAATCCCTCACTACGCCTCCCGCTATGGGCTACGTCCTCTTACCGATTAGTTATCTTCCGTAATTTCCGCCGTGTCCGTCGTATTTTCCCACTATCTTAGTTAGCGGTAGTTACCACCGTCCTCCACCTCGTTTAGCCAGTGGCGTAGTTCAAATAATTTTTCCGTTTCTTTTCGTTTTATGTGTTGACCGCCTTTACGCTTTTTGCTAGCGGAAGGAGGACGGTCTAGGAAACGATGGGCAGGCTTCACCGTTAATACATATACAAATTATGTCGGATTATTTATCGGTAGGATAGCGGTATATCCTGTTGTAGTATTGCGGTGCTAATGCTATAATCGGTAGTAACGAAATAGGAACGTGTTCATTTTAACGTTGATTTATCGCATGATTTAGCGGTTGATTTAACGCCATAATTTATCGTATGGTCCTTCGAAACCTTGACAGGGTGGAGGTCGCTGGTTCGAGGCCAGTCGGGATCATATGAGAAACCCCTTGCGCTGTAAGGGGTTTCTTTATGGATTCCTAACCCACTTAACTATAAATTCATTTTATTCCTTTTTTAAAATGGTTATAGTACTCATCAATTCGTGGTATCAATAATATCATAGTACCTTGCAATGTTTACCAGTTAATGGTATATTTTAAAATAATTTGATATCCATTAAGTGGAATTATTATATTAAAGGTGATGAGAGGTCCTATGAACATACAATTTTAAAAAAGTGTGTGAACTAATAGCTTTAGCAATACTAACTGAGAGTGATCAATATGGTTATTCATTAGCTAAACGTATTTCTAACAAGATAGAGATATCTGAAGGTTCTCTCTATCCTCTATTAAGGAGATTATATAAATCCATTTTAATTTTTCGGTACCTATATCCTTGCTATGCAGAATA
>NZ_JBALQK010000122.1:2189-17560 GCF_036965845.1 Bacillus sp. JJ1127
ATTGATGTATATATAGTTATATGATGGTTGTCTCTTAACTTATTTTCAATAATCCTCCAAAAGCCCTGCAAGAAAATATTATTCTATAACCGAAAAAGGAGGAGAACGGTTACGCTGTTTACTAAATGAACGGATAGAATTCTCAGATGTGATTAATCATTTCATAAAGGAAAGTGATTTTAATGAACAAAAATGAATTTTTAAAACAACTTAGCTTTTCCTTAGAAAATATACCGAATTCAGAAAAAAAAGATATTATCTCAGAATATGAAACTCATTTTATCAGTGGTAAACAGGATGGGAAATCTGAAGAAGAAATTTCTAAAAATCTAGGAAACCCTAAAACTATCGCTAAAGAACTTAATGTTACATATGCTATAAGCAACGCTGATAATAAACGAAGCCTCAAAAATATTATAATAGCAATATTTTCTGTTATGAGCTTAAGTTTTGTGAACTTTATATTTATCATTATTGCCTTCTTCTTGTTACTCTTGTCATTACCAATTCTCCTAACGCTCATAATTGCCACTCCATTACTATTAATTTCACCTATCCTATTAATAGTAGTAGGATTTATCAAAGGATTTCATCAAATCCATTTTTCAGATGTTTATAGTGTATGTGTAGCTTCTCTCGTTGGTTTAGCAATCGCTGTAATATCTTACCAGGCACTAAAACATTTATACTCACTTTTAGTAAAGTATTTAAAATGGAATTTAGCCATTTTAAAAGGAGATTAAAATGAAAAAATATATTTTATATCTATTCATGTCGCTCACTATTGTATTTATGTCTGCTTGCTCACACGATACACAATCTAATGAAGCAAACGATGTACAATCTATTAAGGATGTTACTATTAAAATTCCAGAAAATATATTCAATTCTCAAAAAAAGAATGAAAATATTAATGAACATGAAATGAAACAAAGTATAAAAAATTATTTAGATTATAGTGGGGAGTTATCTGAAAACATCGTTCCGCTTTCTTCAACAATTTCTGATGAGAATGTTACTGAATCCGATCGAGAAAAATTACAAAAACTAATAGATTTAGCGAAACAAAATGATGCGAACTTCCATGATTTTATTAGTAATAATAATATACCTGATGATTATAAAAAACCTTCGAAGGAAATCTATGAATATATTTCATCTACTACGGCAATTTTATTAGAACTGCAACAGGAAATAGACAAACTCTCGCAAAATGGTAACTTGTTAAAAACAGATTTTTCTTTTACAAAGCACTTTACTAAAGTTAATGGTAGAAAGCAAAAAGAAATCGAAAAGTTTTTGAATGAAAAAAATATTAAAACTACATATTTCAATCAACAATGATATATACTCTTCAAAATAGTCACTAAAAAAAGGGCTACTTTGAAGGGTATTTTTTGCGGAAGGACTATAAAGGGTGGAGGACGCTAGTTCAAACCTAGTCTGGATCATAAAATACAGTAAAATAGCATGGGACGCTATTTTTATACGATGATTTACTCGTTGATTTAGCCAATATGATTGCTGATTCAAACTATGCAAAAGAATTCAATGAGATATTAAATAAACATCAATATTACTTCCCCTTTATTTACAATCAATCGTTAGAAATATTTCCTAACCATATATACAAAAAGAGAGGGCATATATTTATCCCCCTCTTCTGTCTAATCAATATTAATCTTGCTCATCCATCATTTTCTCAAACGCAGCAGACACTTTTTCAAACTCCTTGTCACTCTCAATGTATGACAATTCATCATCGTCTTCTACTCTTAAAAAGAAGATGTCAATGTCTTCATCTGTTTCCTTTTGAAGGTCTTCTACAAACCCAACAGCAATGTATTCTGTTCCTTCGGCATTTATCGTTCCCAGCACTTCAACTTCCTGCTCCTGATCATTCTCATCGCTAATGGTAAAAATTTCGCCTACTTCAATTCCCGCCATATTCATACGCCTCCTTTCATACTCTAAAAAATAGAGCGTTTAAATCGTATACCTACTAACATATTCTCCCATAAAAAATTAAATTAATCCTCAAAAAACAACAAATTCTTGCTGCCTTAGCGTAAATACCCAATCAAAAGGAATATGAACTAATACATTTCGCATTAGATAATTGGAGCAACTAAAGTAATTAAAGTCCCAACGGTTTCAAAAAATTAGAGATATCCTATTTTAGATTTTCGAAAGACCTCCTTGATCCATAATTATTTCTTTTATATAGGAAACAGGCAAGCCATCTTGTAGCAGCTATTTCATCATTTTCATGTAAGGGCTAATATGCTTAAATTAAGGTTTTTATCGGAGTAAACTTCTGTTCTTCTATTTTGGTATACCACTATTTATGAATCGTAGTTAGTTATTTATTCCTCAACATCTCAGCAAGTTCATATAGCGGGTTGTGCTGCTGAATACGATAGTGACGTCCTTCCTTTTGCAAATACCCTTTGTCGCAAAATTGTGCAAGCACATACAATAAATGTCGATAGGAGACGCCTAAAAAATCACAAACAGTTACGTGTTTCTCCTTATAGACCTCTTCATCCGAGGTTTGCAAAATAAAATCCGCAAGCCGGTTTTCAAGCGGGAAGGCGAGACTATACGAATACTTTGCAGCCATTTGTGTTGCTTTTACACTTAAAAACTTGGTTAGTTCACGTAGAAATTTTGCATCTTCTAACATTTGTGCGCGACAGCGATGAAAAGGAAGCGCAAAGCAAATGATCTTAGTGGAGGTTTGGATCCCCTTTGTATAGTACACCTCATTTAATAATTCCATTTCCCCAATATAATCATTCGCATTGATAAAATTAATTAAGGAAACTTTCCCATTTTGATGCGTTACATAAATTTTTGCTTTTCCTTCAATGACATAAAATAAAAAATCCGGTCGCATGCCTTCTTGAATAATCCATTCATCACGTTTATATTCATGCACTTCTATAAACTCTTCAATTGGAAAAGAAAATAAATGCGCAATGGAGTACTCATTCAAATATCTTTTCTTTTTCTCATTTTTATAAATTTCCATAATCCACCTCAAAAATGTGAGATATCTCATATTATTGTACGTATCTCCATGTTATCATGCAAACAATGAGGGGGATACAGAATGAACACACAACGCTGGATGAGTAGACAGTTTTTTAGTTTTTATATGACATGGGGCATTTTTCTACCCTATTGGACAGGATGGATGATTCATACAAAAGGGCTTACGCTTTCACAAGCTAGTTTGATTATGAGCTTAGGTTTGGTTGCAAGAGGCCTTTCTACATTAATTGCGTTTCCTTATTTATCGAGGAAATTTAGTAGTAAAACCTTATTAAATGGAATGGCAATCGGCACACTAATTGCTATTCTGTGTTGTATTCCAGCGAGTTCCTTTGTTAGCTTACTTGTGGTAACGTTACTTTTGAATTTTATTTACCCAGCACTGATGCCTGCTTTAGATAGCGCAGCTGGCGTACTTGCGCAGAGTAATCAATTAAGACATTATGGGAAGAGCCGCTCGTGGGGATCCATTGGGTTTGTCGTGGCAGGTATGATCTTAACCATCTTTACAGGGGCGTTTGGGGATGAAGTGATTTTATGGGCACTGTTACTCGGCACATTGGTATTCGTGTGTCTTGGTTTTATGCGTGCACCCGTTGTTTTATCTAAAAAACCGCAAGCGGATCAAACAAAAAAAGGCGGTATGCTGGAATTATTTCGCATCAAACACTTTGGTTTGGTGCTCGTTATTGTGATTTTACTGCAAGCGGCACACGCTTCTTATTACAGCTATGGCTATATTTTTTTACAAGATATTCACGCACCCAAATATTTAATTGGGGTAATTATTAACATTGCCGTGATCGCAGAAATCATTTTCTTCTTAATCGCAGATCAGAGCTTTCGTAAATTTTCAGTAGGCTCCTTACTGACACTAGCGGCACTTGGTTCATCCGTACGTTGGATATTAGTATTTGCCTTTCCAAATGTTATTGTTTTCTGTATCGCGCAAACATTGCATGCATGCTCATTTGCAATGGGGCATTATGCCTTTATGAAATATTTAATCAAAAATATTCCACATGCGCAGATTCCAAAAGCACAAGGCATGTATTCAGCACTGGCACTTAGCTGGAGTACTGCGGTGTTCACGATGTTCGGCGGTTATTTATACGAAATCGAGCCAAGATACGCCTTTATCGGGATGATTATTTGTACCATACCGTCGATGCTGCTTGCACTTGTTTATCGAAATTTGGAACATAAAAAGAAAGCAGCAGTTTTTATTTAGTCTGTTTATTTAAGACTATACGAAGCGAAATCGATCTTATATGCTGCACAAATCTTCGGATATTCAAGCAGCGGCATATTTTCGTTTTTCCTAATACTTAAGATCATCATAGAGCATTAGATCATACTGGGTTATTATAAAGCAGGCTTGTTCATTTTGGACAAGCCTATTAATTTACCATCAATTTTATTTAATGCATCCTTTCCTACATAAATCCTATCTCTCTTTTTCATCACTACAAAAACGCATACCAGGACGCAACCTCATTTACTTATGGTACGGCTCACCGTGACGTATCTAAATGAGGTTCTCTTGGATCACCCTATCCCCTCTCACTTCCTTTAAATATGAAGTCTTGTCCTTAATTGAGTAACCAGCGATAGTAAAATAAGCGCAGATTTTTCGGTTAGATGCAGAATAGAGCTCATTCTGGGGTTTATAAGGGGAGGTTTTCCGATTATGCAAAGCAAAATTACCCATTTTCATATTTTTCGAGTCAATAGGCGGAATCTCTCCGTCTATTTATCAGATCGGGTGTTTAACCTGTTCCCCAAACCGATAAGAGATATAAACTTTTCTTCTGTATAAAGCATATCCTTATTGGTCGACTTAATCTCCATGAAAACTCCCACCACTTATCTCCTTCGGATCTTGAAGTGGGGGTTTCTCGTGTATCACCTTCAAAAGATGCTTAACACGAGTGGAGTTGACACTGCTGCCTGATGGCACAACCCCTCTATTCCATCGGAAAACGCCTTTGGAACTGCTTTTTTTAAGATATTATAGGAACCATTCACATCTGCATTTAGTAATTTGTTCTCTTTTGTGCGATACAAGCCACGTTTGATACGTTTTCCACTGAACTCAGGAATATCTTCCTCACCGTAAGTTGGGATTGCATCATTGTCTAGAAAGGATGCTTTGCTTGTATACGATTCTTCCACGACTTGTACATTAATACCCTGTCTATGCGCCTTATATGTGATCATTTCAATGAGTAGATTATATGGGATATGGCAAAAGGATTGATTTTGTCGTTTCCCCATATCACTGTTTTGTTTCCATGATATATTTTTCCCTATCACAATCATAGAGATCTCATGCTGAACTGCAAAATCGACAATGTGATAACTGATTTTGTGGAAAATGTCTTTGATTTTGAGAAACCGTTTCTCATGAAGCTTCTCTAAACGCTTTGATGTGTGTGGTCCTTCTTTTGTTTCTTTTCCATGACGAAGAATACCCAGTAAATGAGCCTTTTGCTTGTTGTAGTATTGATTAATGCTTTTGATGACATTGCCCTTTACTAACACAGGAGTAGCCCCTGTATTCGTTGTGATAGTTGCAATGTTATCGATTCCTAAATCAATACTCATATAGCGGTTGTTGTCCACATGCTCAGATGCTGACTCGGGTTGTTCTGCCACAATTTCCACCTTAAATTTCCCATAAGCAGGAGAAACGCGTACCTCCTTGAGATTTTCGATACGCCCAAACAATTTACCGATATTTAATTTCATGCTTGTTTTTGGAAAGCGAATATATTTGTCTTGGAGTTTGCATACTTGATTGGTGAAAACAATTTCTTTCATAGATGATTTGATATATTTTGGAATGCGAGGTCTACCCGTAAAAGTGGAAGGCTGTTTCTTGTATGCCTTGATGGATGCAAAGAATGATTTCCAGTTTTGATATAACTTCTTCATAACCGCTTGATTCGTTTGTGCTGGCAAATTCATATAATCTTGTTGTTTCATTGTTTTAAACAAACAATCTAGAAAGTTATAGGATAGAAACGAGTTTTCTTTTGTCGGTAATGTAAACGAGTTATATCTTATTTCATTTTGTTTTTTCGCAGGTTTTTCTTTTTGTTTTTGCACGCGTTTTTGGTATGCATGCAGTTGATTTTCATTCATGATTTCAATATGTGCTTGTAATGTATGAAGAACTTCTTGTTGAAGTGGCTGTAATGGTTGATCCGTACGTAAGGCCGTATACACTTGGCGAATATAGAAGTTTGTTGTATTGTAGAGATTTTTTGCGTTTTGACACATTTCTAAGAAGTAAGAGTATAACTTATGACCTTTCTTAATCCAAATTTGATAGGTTGCATATTCTTTTTCTTTTGTCATCATGTTCACCTCCTTCTCCCCTTTATGATACTACAAAACACTTGGAAAGAACATACATTCGTCATACTACGAAAATATTTTTACAAATGCGATGGCAATTCATCTCCACCTTAAACTGGGCTATGCCCTACACGTTTTGAAGATGGAGTTTTCTTGCCAATTTTTCGATAAAAAGTCCATCCAATAAATTTCTTAATGGAGGGATTCATCTAAGATAGTTAATTTCACCGGTGGTTAGCTCAACTTAATGACTATGGGATCTGTCTCCACTTAGTGATGAAACCTATTATCACATTTCGTATCATGTGGCATAGGCCCGTCCAGGGAATCCAGAAAGGCAACGGCCTGTTTGAGGTTCATCAAAAATAAATGCGCGAGATCCATGGAAAATCCATTTCGAACCACAACGCGCATAATCGTCACCGCTTCCATATCTGGAGGCAATGGATAGGCGGGTACTTGCCAGCCGAACACACGCAATTGTCGAGATAAATCATAAAGATTCCAGTTTAATGTGTAACCATCTTTCAGTCGCCAAGCGAAAACCGGAATATCCGAACCATCGGACAAAAGTTCGAACGGTTCCATCTTCTGAATCGCCTTGCTAAGAAAAAGAGCGACTTTCTGAGAAGCCCTTTGGACATCATAGTACCCACTTTTCCCCAAACGCAGGTAATTGTAATATTGCAGGAGCACTTGTGCGCCAGGACGAGAGAAATTCAGGGCAAAAGTCGGCATGTTCCCGCCCAAATAGGAGACGCGGAAGATTAGATCCTCAGGGAGATCTTCAGCTTCCCGCCAAATTATCCAACCCAACCCAGGGTAGACTAATCCATATTTATGTCCGGATACATTGATGGACTTCACCCTCGGTAATTGAAAATCCCAGACTAAATCTGGTTGAAGAAACGGTGCTATAAATCCCCCCGAAGCCGCATCCACATGCATGGGAATGTCGAGGCCCGTCCTCTCCTGTAAATCGTCCAACGCTTTCGCAATGGCGGCAACCGGTTCGTAAAGCCCGGTATAAGTCTCACCGAGAATCGGTACCACACCAATCGTATTTTCATCCACGGCAGCGAGGACCCCCTGAGGATCCAATTGGGGATGCTCTGGGCTAACCTTCACATAGCGTGGTTCAACCTCCCAATAGTTCGCGAATTTTTCCCAAACGACTTGAACAGCAGAACTAAACACAATATTGGGCCGATCCACCGGCTTCCCTTCGCTTTTGCGTGCGTTTTGCCAGCGTCTCTTTAACGCAAGCCCCCCGAGCATACATGCTTCCGACGATCCAGTTGTTGAAACGCCCATAGTCGTAATGGGGGTGGGCGAATGCCAGAGGTTGGCTAAAATGCGGACACACCGCTCCTCAATTTCAGCTGTCTGTGGATATTCATCCTTGTCAATCATGTTCTTGTCGAATGATTTGGCATATAAGTGCTCTGCGGCAGGCTCCATCCATGTGCTAACGAATGTTGCAAGATTCAAGCGGGCATTGCCATCAAGAGCAATTTCATCATGGACGATTTGATACGCTGTTTCTGGTAACATGCCTTTATCAGGCATGTGAAAGCGCGGAACGACTGATTCTCCTTCGCGGGTAAACAGAGGATTTACAGAAAATTCGTGAGGCAGCTCCATTTGCACGTGACGCGGTAGATATTGTGGATTATCTGACATGATCTCTTTTCCTTCGTATGCATCGTTTTGAACTTCTGCTTTTCGATCCTGTGGCATACAAGTCCCCCTTAATTAATTGTTTAACAAACATATTATTTACAAAAAAGCATTTGTTAAACCAAGGGGACAATTCTAATAAAAGGTGCTGCCACCATTCGAATTAAAGGAGTATATTAACGTAAACCATTCAAATAACAAAACAGCACCTCTCCAGCAAATTAGAGGGTGCTGTTGTTTTTTCGCTAAAAACTCATTTACTTATGATACGGATCCCCATCTTAGTTATATTCAAACTCCTTCTGATTAAATACCTAACTCTTTGATCATATTACCGTGTAAAAATCTCATCAATTTAGTTTTAAAAGCTATATTTTTACTGATTAGTCCTAATCCATAGCATGCTCAAGGAAGTTCTACTTTTCTAGCTGTGAATAAAAGTTTCTTTAACTACGACTCGAATTTTCAATATAAAAAGACAGGAGCTTATTGCTCACTGTCTTTTATTTATGAAATATAAATTTTGAACATTACTAATCCATAGCTAAACATGTTATCGACGTTCTATACTTCTAAAAAATCATATTTGCACCAGAACCAGATTTCTTCTTTATGATGCTTTGTCGATATTTATTTTTTTCCCTTTTTTACGCCACTCTTTAAATTCAGCTGTTGCTGTGAAAAGTACGTCTGTGGATGAGTTAAGTGCCGTTTCACAAGAGTCTTGTACAACACCTATGATAAAGCCTACTCCAACTACCTGCATAGCAACATCAGATGAGATTCCAAATAAACTACATGCTAGAGGAATCAGTAATAAAGATCCACCAGCAACTCCTGAAGCACCACAAGCGCATATAGCTGACAATACGCTGAGGATGATTGCTGTAGGGAAGTCTACTTGAATACCAAGTGTATGAACCGCTGCAAGTGTCAAAACAGAAATAGTAACAGCGGCACCACCCATATTGATGGTTGCACCTAATGGAATGGATACTGAATAACTATCCTTATTTAAACCTAGATTTTCACATAATCTCATATTTACAGGAATATTCGCAGCTGAGCTACGTGTAAAGAATGCTGTAATACCACTTTCCTTTAAGCACTTAAACACAAGTGGGAACGGATTTTGACGTATAAATGCGAACACAATGATTGGATTGACAACTAGCGCCACAAAGACCATGCAACCAAGCAAAATCGCAAGTAATTTTCCATAGCTTAGTAGTGCCCCGATTCCATTTGTAGTAATAGACTCAATTACTAGACCCATGATTCCTAATGGTGCAAACTTAATAATCCATGTAACTATTTTAGATACAACGTCTGAAAAATCAGAAATCATTGTTTTTGTCGTATCAGAGGCATTTCGTAAAGCCAAACCAATGAGTACCGCCCAAGCTAAAATACCGATATAGTTCGCATTAGAAATCGCTTTAACTGGGTTATCAACAATGTTCAGCAGTAATGATTTGAGAACCTCTACAACACCGCCAGGAGCAGTCACACCTTCAGCACCCTTTGCAAGTGTTAAACTTACAGGAAAAATAAAACTTACAACAACGGCAGCTAATCCAGCTAAAAAGGTTCCTAAAAGGTATAGGAAGATAATGGATTTCATATTCGTTCGTTGACCACTCTTGTGTTGAGCGATGGCCGACATAACTAAGAAAAGTACCAACACAGGCGCAATTGCTTTCAAAGCACCTACAAATAAAGTACCTAAAATTACAACAGGTTTTGCTACTTCTGGGATTGTCAAAGATAGAATAATACCAATAATCAAACCTACAATAATTTGTTTTACAAGACTCACTTGATTCCACTTTTTCAGTATACTGTTCATAGATATTCCCCCTTTAGTTTCAGATAAAATTGCAACATTGCTACTATGGAGCTATTCATTTCTCACAACCCTATGATAAAGTGAAACTTTAATCAGTGGGGTTTTCTTCATCCCCCACTGATTATTAGTTGAACCAATCGGGCTTTTACGGGCAGTTTATCTCCCACCTAACTTCTTTAGAAAAGCGGAAGCGGCTCGCTCAGAATCGCAGGACGTTAGAGCCTCCGACAGAGAGGCACTTTTTGCCTCGTCCGAGGGGGCGAAACGACCGGAGATTCTAGCCGCTAGAGCTGGACAATGCTTTCACTGAATTTTAAGGTGGGAGTATTACTGCCCGTTAATGCTGGATAAAATTAAGCCTATTTCAGATAGCTTCGATTGAATAATAGATGATTTTTATTAAATATGTACCAATCCCTGTCCTAGAGCTTGGCTTTTGATCTTCTCCTTCTGTACTCTTTCAGAATTTCTCCAAAGATTTATCTAATAGAAATCCCATTTTCATCACATTTCACTCCATAAAGATAACTATCTTTCTAATAAGTAGTATTATAACGGATTATTTTCATATATCACAATATTATTCGCTTTATTTTTCAAAAAATTTTAATTTTCGAAACAAAAAACCATAAGCAAGACTGAACAATACATATTACACATCCTATTTACAACGTTCACTCATGTAAAAGAAACGAAAGAAAGAACGTCTGGTACTTTACGTCAATACCGCGAAAACTTTCATTATTTTAAAAAGGTATACTTCATGATTTATCTGCTCTGAATACGGAAATAATCCGAAGCTAACCTCCTCTCAGTTACTTAAATACCAAACACATACTAAGATTAGTATGTGTTTGGTCGCACATTGTCGAAGAGTCGATATATTCGGAGTTACGTTCGATTAAAGAGGCTGCTCCTAAGAGCAGCCTCTTTTCTTTCATGATAAAGTTATGTCTTATCCGATTAAGAAAGTTGAATGCTGAAATACAATTTCACCGTCTAGCATTGTCAGTTCAACCTGTATGTCCTTAATCTGTTCGTGAGGAACGTTTAGAATCGGTTTATCCAAAACAACCAAGTCTGCAAGTTTCCCCACTTCGATGCTGCCTTTAATCGTTTCCTCAAAACTTGCGTACGCGCCGTTCCAAGTAAAGAGTTTGATTGCTTCCAAAACGCTAACACGCTGATTGGCTCCGACTTCCTGTCCCGATGCACTCAAGCGGTTAACAGCAACATGAATACCAAGAAGTGGATTTGGCATGATAACTGGACTATCGGAAGCAGCTGCAGCAATGATACCAGCATCAATATAATCGCGAAGGGGATACATATGATTTACGCGCTCACCATAGTCTTTTATATACCCTTCTCCAAATTCATAGAAGAACCCAGGATTAGGAATAGGAACCACTCCAAGTTTTTTCATGCGGATAAGTAAATCCGGCATTGTCAACCCCGCATGTTCAATCCGATGCCGGTGATTTGACCGCGGATGTTTTTCCAGCGCACGTTCCATACAAGTAAGCAACATATCAATCGCTCGATCTCCCTGTGCATGTGCCGTAATTTGAAACCCTTTTTCGTGCGCTTCTCCTAATATCTCATCTAATTGTTCCTGACTATAATAGAGAATTCCGCAATCATTCGGATTACTTGTGTAGGGTTCCCTTGTTGCAATTGTTGGACCGGTGCTGGCACCGTCCGTAAATACCTTTGCAGGACCGATTCGAAACCACTCGTTACCTAGCCCTGACAACATACCGGCATCTATCATTTTCTTAATGTAATTTTCAGGTTGGTTCAGCTCACAAATCATGGCATAAATCCGTGTCTTCACAGCCCCGGAAGTAACTGCTTTCTGCATTGCCCTAAAAACGGAAGCACCGTATGAGCCGGCATCATGAATACTCGTTATTCCTAATTTAACAAACTCATTGCTAGCTAGAGCAAGCCCTTTAATCAGTTCCTCTTCGGAAAATTGCGCAAGTGCAAACATACTCATATGAGCGGTTTCGTACAGCAGTCCGTTAAGATCACCGTTTTCATCCCGTCCGATGATTCCTCCCTCCGGATCGGGAGTATTTTTGGACAAACCAGCCAATTCAAGTGCTTTGCTGTTTACTACAGAAATGTGACCGCAAGTACGTCCAATGATAACTGGATGCTCCCTGGAAATCTCGTCAAGCTCCCATCTCGTAGGAAAACGCTTTTCTTCAATTGTATTCTCGTTAAATCCCCATGACCGGATCCATTCCCCTTTAGGTGTCCGCTCCGCCGCTGCCTTCCCCTTTTCCAGAAGATCACGTAAGGATGTCAAATGCAGCTCTTTGAAATCAATACCGAGCTTATTCGTTCCAATAACCGCCATATGTAAATGAGAATCAATGAAACCAGGCAGTAAACTCTTTCCTTCCAAATTTATGACATGAGTATTATCATGAATGTAATTCTTTATTTCCTCGTTTGTACCAACCGCAATAATTCGGTTCCCCTTGACCGCAACTGCTTCTAAAATTCTATTTTTCTCATCGGCTGTAATTACTTCACCGTTTAGAAATACACGATCTGCCATTTCAAATCCCCCTTAAATCGTTATTTTTGTCTCTGCTTTCTGAACAAACGGCATTCCAAGTACAAAGGGCATTACTTTGTCTACGAACAAGACATCTCCCAACATGCGGATAAAGTGAAACTTTAATCAGCGGGGGGGCTTACTGCCAGTTAATGCGGGATAAATGTCAGCATTCCTAACACATGAGTTTTTTCAACTTCATAGCCCCTTTTCATGAATCAATTTGTTCTACTTCTGACATTTGTTAGTTACCTATACGATTCAAAGACTTCTTCTCTCGTTTCTTCAAAAACGCAAGATTGATACCACAAAGTTTGATCAAAAACACCTCACAAACCAGCATCTTACTATGAATAAAAGGAATCCATTTTGAAAAAAGAACCTTCAATCCAAAGATAGATCGAAGGTTCTATGTTTTATTTTCAATGATATTCTATTGATGAAACATGCTGCTTAAACTTTTTCATTAAATATCTTTGTTTCTACATCCAAAGAATTAACTATATGCCAGTTCCTTTTCACTTAGACCAAGCGTCTCCGCTGTTGAAGTATGAATCTCTTGGAATAGCTCTGGGTTATCAACTAGTGAAACACCATAAGAAGGAATCATTTCTTTTATTTTCGTTTCCCACTCTTGCATATGTTGTGGGAAGCATTTTTCTAATACCACAAGCATAACATGAACGGCAGTAGAAGCACCCGGAGAAGCGCCGAGCAATGCAGCTATCGAGCCATCAGAGGCACTAACAACTTCCGTACCAAATTGAAGTGTTCCTTTACCGCCAGCAGCAGTATCTTTGATAACTTGCACACGTTGACCTGCTACTACTATATCCCAATCCTCGCCTTTAGCGTTCGGGATAAACTCGCGTAATTCTTCCACGCGCTTTTCATTCGATAACATAACTTGTTGGATCAAGTATTTTGTCAATGACATCTCTTTTACGCCCGCTGCCAACATAGTGAAAACATTATTCGGTTTTACAGAACCTAGCAAATCAAAGTTTGAACCAGTTTTTAAGAACTTTGGTGAGAAGCCGGCAAACGGTCCAAACAGCAATGTTTTTTTGTTGTCGATATATCTTGTATCAAGATGCGGAACAGACATTGGAGGAGCACCAACCTTAGCTTTACCATATACTTTTGCATGATGCTGCTCTATAACTTCCGGATTGTTACATACCATAAATAGGCCGCTTACCGGGAACCCTCCAATATGTTTTGACTCAGGAATACCAGTTTTTTGTAGTAAAGGCAGACTTCCGCCCCCACCACCGATAAAGACGAATTTTGCAGTATGGTATTCGATTTTACCGCCATCGATATCATGCACTTTCACTTCCCACAAGCCGTCGCTCGTACGTTTAATATCCTGAACACTATGCTTGTAGTTTATCTCGACGTTTTTACTCTGTAAGTGGTCAAACAATATGCGTGTTAAAGCACCAAAGTTGACATCCGTTCCAGAGTCGATTTTTGTTGCTGCTATCGGGTCATTCGATGTACGGCCTTCCATGATAAGCGGAAGCCATTCTTTCAGTTTTTCAGGATCATCGGAAAATTCCATCCCTTGAAAAAGAGGATTGTTTGACAGCGCTTTAAAACGTTTTTTCAAAAATGTTACATTTTTTTCCCCTTGTACCATACTCATATGAGGTATTGGCATAATAAAGTCCTGCGGATTATGAATCAGATTGCTGTTTACAAGATAAGACCAAAACTGTCTTGAAAGCTGAAACTGTTCATTAATTTTTATAGCTTTGCTAATATCTATAGATCCGTCAGATTTTTCGGATGTATAGTTCAGTTCGCACAGTGCAGAATGGCCCGTACCCGCATTATTCCATTCGTTAGAGCTTTCTTCTCCTGCGTTTGCAAGTTTCTCAAACACTTTGATTTCCCATTCAGGTGCCAACTCTTTCAGTAATGATCCCAAAGTCGCGCTCATGACTCCGGCACCAATTAAGATAACGTCTGTTTTTTGCTGCATGTTGCTCATGATAATCTCTCCATCCCCTATATTGGCAAAAAAGAGTAGACGCTTCTGCTTAGATGTCGCAAAAAGCAAGGCGCCGCCTAGGCCCCACCTAGGAATACATCTTTTCTGTCTCAATTATAACCATCTCATATTCTATTATAAGTATTTATAGGGTAAAATATCTAGTATTATCTGATAATTATAAACTGTTTAAGGCTAATAAAAAAGTGAGAAGTCCATCTGCAAGGCCCTAGGAACACAAAAAAACAAGGCCTTAATTCCCAGATTGAGGCTTTGTTTTGCCGTTAACAGTGAATCGACACCCTATAATTTCCGCCATTACTTGTAGTATAGCTCTCCTAATTTTAAGCAAACTTATTTTTTTAAAAAAATTACATTTGTTGATTAATATAATTTCATGAATGTCTGGAATAACAGTTAGATTAGGTAAAAAAACAATAAAACAACGCCTATTTTTACCAAAAAATGATATTATCTAATTATAATAATTTATTAATTTTATAGGTGGTGAATGGTAATGTTAGGAATAAACGTAGAAAAATCAAATGAGAACATTGTAATCAAATACCATTTAGCTAAAGTGGAAATTCCTATCTCAGATATTATTGAGGTGACTTTAGATGATACATATGCTGGGACAGATGAGGGAGCTATAAGAATTGGTCCTCCCTATGGAACTACTGATAGAGTTTTAATTAAAACAAGGACAAATAACTACATCTTATTCACGACTAATTATACCTTTATTATGAATAAAATTAATTCAGCTATTGCAGGAAACTAAATAAACAACGATTGTTTTAATCGTATAAAGTAGAATTTTTATTACACTAATGAATGTCTATATATAC
>NZ_JBALQK010000123.1:0-184 GCF_036965845.1 Bacillus sp. JJ1127
ATGGATTTATATAGTTAGTTTCATTATCGGAAAATAGTGAAGGTACCGTCAAGAAGAATAACATATATTTTATAGAATGCTACAATAGAAAATCACAAAAATAATCATTCTCTTTATTTGACAACACAATCGAAGAGTGCTAAAAATAAAGTAATCTAATTACAGTCCTTTAACACAGCCCCGT
>NZ_JBALQK010000123.1:224-967 GCF_036965845.1 Bacillus sp. JJ1127
CATGTTCTTTCATAAGGGATACGTATGCTTTTTTTGGCCTTCTCACAATACTAGGTGAGAAGGCCTTTTATTATTCTTCCATAGCGACTGTATAACAAATGAGGGGGAGTAATGATGAATACCACAGGTGAATTACAACAAGTAGCAGAGGAGACAAGAGCAAAACGATATAAGACATTGCTTGGTTCTGCTCTAGGCTATGCAGCAGAAGGTTTAGATATGCTACTCTTGTCTTTTGTACTCGTCTATATTTTAAAAGAATTTCACTTAACACCAGTAGAAGGCGGAAACCTTACACTAGCGACAACACTTGGGATGCTAATTGGTTCATATTTATTTGGATTTATTGCCGATTTATTTGGCCGCATTCGAACAATGGCTTTTACCATTTTATTATTCTCACTAGCAACAGCACTAATTTATTTCGCAACAGATTATTGGCAATTGTTAATTCTTCGCTTTCTAGTAGGTATGGGTGTTGGTGGTGAATTTGGAATCGGAATGGCCATCGTAACAGAAACATGGTCTAAAGAAATGCGTGCAAAAGCAACTTCTGTTGTCGCACTTGGATGGCAATTCGGAGTGTTAGTTGCTTCATTGCTTCCAGCCTTTATCGTTCCACACTTTGGCTGGAGAGCTGTTTTCTTATTTGGTTTAATCCCTGCCTTACTAGCGGTGTATGTTCGCAAAAGTTTAAGTGAACCAAAAATATGGGAACAAAAACAACAATATAAGAAGGAATT
>NZ_JBALQK010000123.1:1067-4183 GCF_036965845.1 Bacillus sp. JJ1127
ACTATGGTATTTTCACATGGATGCCTACAATTTTAGCGAATAAATATAACTACACATTAGCAAAAGCAAGTGGATGGATGTTTATTTCTACAATCGGAATGTTAATTGGGATTGCAACATTTGGAATTTTAGCTGATAAAATTGGACGCCGTAAAACTTTTGCAATCTACTACATCGGTGGTACTATATACTGCCTGATTTACTTCTTCCTATTTACAGATGCAACATTATTATTATGGGGAAGCGCCTTACTTGGTTTCTTTGCTAACGGTATGATGGGGGGATTCGGAGCAATTTTGGCAGAAAACTATCCAGCAGAGGCACGATCTACAGCCGAAAACTTTATTTTCGGTACGGGCCGAGGGTTAGCGGGGTTTGGGCCAGTAATTATCGGGTTACTTGCTACAGGTGGCAATTTACTTGGAGCATTATCACTCATCTTCATCATTTATCCAATTGGGCTCATTACAATGCTGGTATGTGTACCAGAGACGAAAGGAAAAGTACTAGATTAAGCTTACTCAAAAAAAGCATTGAAATCTTTTATTTCAATGCTTTTTTGATTATTTATGGAAGAAATTCGGAGTAAGAATATCATTCGGATAAGGTTTATGATAAATATGAGTTGTAGCCGGCGATAATGGCGGAATAAGCCATACCCAGTTTCCTGTCACTACACGACCACAAGCAGCTTCTTGCTTTTCAAATTGCTGAAACTGCTGTGCAGCTGTATGATGATCAACAATACTTACTCCTTGCTTTTTGAAAGAATGTAAAACAGCTACATTTAATTCAACTAATGCTTTATCCTTCCATAGTGTGCTATTTCTAGATGTATCCAAATCCATCATCTCTGCAACAGCTGGAAGCAAATTATAACGATCATGGTCCGCCAAATTACGAGCTCCAATCTCAGTCCCCATATACCATCCATTGAAAGGTGCCGCTGTATAGGAGATCCCTCCGATTTCTAAACGCATATCTGAAATGATTGGTACACCATACCATTTCGCCCCTAGAGATGAAAATGGATATTCTGGATGCTCAATTTCAACTTCTTTTACATCCCTCTTAGGAATTTCCCTATATATAGGCTCTTGTCCATCAATAGAAAATACCAGTGGCAATATATCAAAATTTGTACCTTCGCCATTCCAGCCAAGCTTCTGACAAAACGCTGTAAATGAGGCAGAATGAGAATCGCCAATTAACCCTACTTCCGTTTCATACCCTGCATATCGAATCAATTGATGATTATAAATACGAATATTATTCTGTTCACTGCTATACTGCTTAAAAATTGTAATCGTCGGTTTAATTTTCCCATTATTCGTTGCATATCGAATGTGATGAATAAGTGCATTATACACACCTTCCTCATCATTCACTTCACGAGCATCTAATATATGCATTTTATTCCAAAATAATCTTCCGATACATCGATTACTATTTCTCCAGGCCATCCGTGCACCGTGAACAAGTTCATCAAAAGTGTGTTCATACGTTCCTGTCCGCTCTATATCCGATACAATTTGGTTGAGGCGTTCTTCTATTTGCTGTTCTCTACCAAGCTCTTGATAGCAAGTTGTAATAAACTTTCTTGCTTCATCTATTAATTTCTTCACTTTATTCATAAGCAATCTCCTTCTGTTTCAACAACACACTACTACTTTACAGTATAAGCAAAAAGGTGTGTTGTAACAAACAAAATCAAAAGCGTCTATTGTCTTCACTAAAGCTTGTTTTTTCAGAAAATTAATAGAATTATATGTTTTATTGTTGACTTATAAAAAAAACAAGTGTATTTTTGAGTTAGGTAAAATATTTTTACCATAGGCAACTTTTAGAGAAAAGGAGGTGAATTATATGTCTTCATTTCATTTGCCTGAACTTTCATATGACTATGATGAATTAGAGCCATATATTGATGGTGATACTTTGGCACTTCATCATGGAAAGCATCACGCGGCATATGTAAAAAATTTAAATACGGCTTTGGAAGGTTATAAAGAATTGCAGAACAAACCTTTAGAAGAATTATTATGTAATTTAAACACTCTTCCGCCAGACATTGTTACAGCTGTAAGAAATAACGGCGGTGGACATTACTGCCATAGCCTTTTTTGGGAAATGATGAGTCCGAAAGGTGGAGGCGAACCTAATGGAGACGTTGCAAAAGTAATTGATTATTATTTCAATACCTTTGACAACCTAAAAGACCAGCTTTCCAAGGCAGCAATTAGTCGCTTCGGAAGTGGATATGGGTGGCTTGTACTTGATGGTGACGAACTCTCTGTCATGAGCACACCAAATCAAGATACACCACTGCAAGAAGGAAAAATCCCATTGCTCGTAATTGATGTATGGGAACATGCTTATTATTTGAAGTATCAAAACCGTCGTCCAGAATTTGTTACAAATTGGTGGAATACGGTTAACTGGGATCGAGTAAATGAAAAGTATTTACAAGCAATTAAATCACAAAAACATTAATTATGCGTATAAGGTAAATTTGGTAATGCAAACTGGTATCGTCGAAATCCTCCAAAATCCCCCGGATTGCCACCGGGGGATTTATAAATAACCATTACATAACTTCGATATAGTGCTTCAATATATGATTCATATCAGTCTCTAACTTTCTAAACTGAAATCTTAATTCTTTTGCTCTCGTAATCGTATAACCATTACCGCACTCGATATTTAAAAACACAATAACAAAAATATAAAATTGAAAGCACTGAGACATAAATCCATGCCTGATAAGCTGATGATGTTCCCCATACCCCCATAAAATAAAGGAGAGAAGGAAATGTAAGCGTTACCCATGATTGTACAAATGCTATTCTGCCAAGATATTGATTTATATTCTTTTTTTGCACATTTAATACAAAGAATAAGTACCAAAGAAGTGCCCACATAAACCAATTCAGTGCACTAACGATGTCACGAAATTGAACAAACGATACAACCATATAAAATAATGCGACAAGGGCCACCCACAGACAAAACCATCCTAGCCCATTGCTACTCATTCCTGTTATAAAGGTAATGCCTACATATAAATAAGTTAAACCAAATAGAAAAGTAGCTGCATATGAATAAATAGTCCAATT
>NZ_JBALQK010000123.1:4256-9322 GCF_036965845.1 Bacillus sp. JJ1127
TTGTAGTACCCCTACAAATAAATTAAAAACACCCGCACTTTTTTCTTCTGCTTTCCCTAATATAACAAGACTATTTAAAAATAAAGCCGCACCTGAAAGCAATAATCCAACGTAACCCATATATGTTCGTGTGAAAATCATGTTTTTTCACACCTTAACCTCCTCACAACATAAAATCATACTAGTGATATCTTTCTTCTGATTTAGAGCTGAATACATGAAAATAAAAAATATTTTGCTGGTTCATAACGATATTTTTATAGAAATAAGTCAGACCTCCTACCTCATAAAAGAAAGCTATACAAAATACTACCACATGATTTAAAGCGCTTTCAATAATATTTGTTCCTATCAAACGGTAAATAGGATTCCTTGATTATAAACTTACTTCGAGAACGATACAAGCGTTAGAATTCATTAAACACACAATAAGAATCATATATCCTACTATTGTTTCGAGTGGATATGAAAGAAAATGGTCCCAGCACTATGTACTGAGACCACTTTCTCGAAAAATTATTACAAAATTTTTCACCTTATAGACTATTAGTCATTTCATCCGATATATTACACTTCTTGATAACCGTTCTTATTATTCGACTGCCATTTCCAAGAATCCGCACACATTTCTTCCAGGCCTCGTTTTGCTTCCCATCCTAACTCTCGTTTTGCTTTAGATGCATCTGCAAAGCATACAGCTACATCTCCAGGACGACGTTCCGTAATTTTATAAGGAACAGCCTTTCCTGACACTTTCTCGAAAGCCTCAACCATTTCTAATACACTATAACCAGTACCTGTACCAAGGTTATATGCATCTACTCCGGTTGTACCAAGAATCTTTTCAAGAGCCTTCACATGACCAGCTGCAAGGTCAACAACGTGGATGTAATCACGGACACCCGTACCATCTTTTGTTGGATAATCATTTCCAAATACACTTAACTCTTTTAATTTACCAACCGCTACTTGTGTTACATATGGCATTAAGTTATTTGGAATTCCATTTGGGTCTTCTCCAATGCGGCCGCTTTCATGTGCACCAAAGGGATTGAAGTAGCGAAGTAATGCAATGCTCCACTCTGGATCAGCTACAGCTACATCACGCATAATCTGTTCAATCATTAATTTTGTTTGACCATACGGATTTGTTGCACTTAATGGGAATTCCTCTGTAATTGGTGATGTTTCAGGGATCCCATACACGGTTGCAGATGAACTGAAGATCATTTTTTTCACATTATGCTTTTGCATAACATCACATAGTACTAATGTGCTTGTAATGTTGTTATGGTAGTAAGTAAGCGGTATTGTTACTGATTCTCCAACCGCTTTTAAACCAGCAAAGTGGATGACTGCTTCGATTGTATTTTCTCCAAAAATCGTATCAATTTCCTCACGATTTAAAAGATCTTCTTTATAAAATTTAAATTGTTTTCCTGTTATTTCTTTTACTCGATTTAACGACTCTACTGAGCTATTTGAAAGATTATCAACTACTATGATTTCATAACCGTTATTTAACAATTCTACGCATGTATGACTACCAATATATCCTGCTCCACCTGTTACAAGTATGGCCATAATTATAGTCCTCCATATTTTATTCATTATAAACTTTTAAAATTATAACACATATTCCCTAGTACATGTTTATTCCTCAAAAATACCATCTTACATTTTATCCCATATACACTTTTCATAATGACCATTCCCATTAAAGAAGCTACATAACTTACGCTATGTAGCTTTACTATATATAATTTTTTTCATTAAATTACATAACAATATACACTTAAAAAATGAGCAAGACTACCTAGCAATACAAAAATATGAAAAATCTCATGGTGTCCCATGTACTTAAACTCTAACCACTTTGGTTTTGCACCATAAATGAATCCACCAATCGTATAAAAAATACCTCCAAGTACTAAAAGTATGATTCCTCCTGTACTTAGGTTTTCTGATAACGGTGCAAAGAATAAGACAATTAACCATCCCATCATAAGATAAATTGCTGTTGATAACCATCTTGGACAATTAAACCAAAACATTTTAAAAACAATACCGCATATCGCGGTCACATAAACTAGCACAAATAATAATAAGCCGTTTGCAGCTTGTAAGGTAATTAGGCAAAAGGGTGCATATGTGCCTGCAATTAATATAAAAATCATAGAATGATCCAGTTTTCTAAAGAAATAAATAGTATGTTCACTTGCTATAACACTGTGGTATACAGTAGAAGCTGCATAGAGAATCATCATTCCTAACCCAAATAGGATAACCGCCGTAATTGTAGCGAAAGATGGCATTTTCATAGAAACTTTCACAAGCATAGCTAACAAAGCAATAAATGATAATACGGCACCACCTAAATGGGTAAACGCATTAACCGGTTCTCTTATATAAGCATTCACATTAACAACTCCTCATATAATTACATGTAGTTTTGATAACTACATGTAATTATATACACAATCATTTTAAAGGTCAACATTTACATTTCATTTGTTTCGTAATACCATATTTAAAGATAAAATGTATATCATTCCTACAAAGGTGAGGGTTTATATGGAAAACATAAAGAACTTACTCGAAACACTACATCTAGAGAAAAATATTACGCTTGAAGATATCCCTAATGTGGATTTATACGTGGATCAAGTTGTTCAACTATTTGAAAATAACTACGGTGATACAACAAGAACGGAAGACGAAAAAGTACTAACAAAAACAATGATTAATAACTATGCCAAGGGAAAATTATTCATCCCTATAAAAAACAAGAAATACTCAAAAGAACATATGATTTTAATCAGTTTAATTTATCAATTAAAGGGTGCTCTCTCAATTAATGATATTAAAAGTTCATTGGCGAATCTCAATGAGACACTACTAAACGACCATACGTTTGAATTGGACACCCTCTACAAAGATTTTCTCAACCTTACAGAAACAAACGTTGAAAACTTTAAAAGGGATGTAGATACACGAGTGGCTGAGGTAAAGGCTACTGCTTCATTTGAGGATAAAGAGTTGGAAAAATTCTTATTGCTGACTTCTTTTGTAACAATGAGCAATATGTATAGACGTTTAGCAGAAAAATTAGTGGATGATTTGAAGGACTCTTAAACATGAAAAAACTATCCACCTGTTAGGGTGGATAGTTCCCTTTACTTAATTGCCTCATGAACCTTTAACTGTTTCCCTTTTATCGTTGTATTTTTCATTACTCTTAAAACGAGTGGCCCTTTTCCGTTTAATATATCAACATAGGAGACATTATCCTGTATCGTAATAATCCCTATATCATCCGCTGTAACGCCTGGAATCTTGGCAATTGTACCAACGAAATCCACTGCTCGGATTTTCTTTTTCTTTCCACCATTAAAATACAATTTCATAATTCCCTTATTTAAGTTAGCACTTTTATCTTTTTTCATCATCGGCTTAGCATTTATTTTCTCTTCAAATGCCGCCTTTCTTTTTGTAACTTCTTCTTTTGAAGGTGCATCTATTTTTACAATTTCAAAACCAATATATTCTTCAATTTCTGCCAAAAATCTATCTTCATACGGCGTTACAAATGTAATTGCTTTTCCGCTATTACCAGCACGCCCCGTTCTTCCTGTACGGTGTACATAACTTTCTTTTTCTAATGGGATATCATAGTTAATTACGTGCGTAATATTCTCAATATCAATTCCTCGCGCCGCTACATCTGTTGCTATTAAATAACGGAATTTACCCTTTTTAAAGTCATTCATTACTGCAAATCGATCTTCTTGCACCATACCGCCATGAATTTTATCACAAGGATAACCCGAGCGCTTTAACTGTCTAAATACATGGTCTACATTTTCTTGCGTACGACAAAAAATAATACAGCTATCTGGATTTTCAATGATTGTTACATCTTTAAGAAGCGAAATTTTTTCCTCTTCGCTTACTTCCAAAAGGGTATGTTCAATTTTATCTGTCGTAATACCAGATGCTTTAATCTCAATATTGATTGGCGATTCCATATATGTACGAGATAAATTTTCAACGTCTTCCGGTAATGTCGCAGAAAATAGCATCGTCATTCGATTCATAGGTAATTCGTCAATAATCGCTTCTACTTGATCGATAAAGCCCATATTTAACATTTCATCCGCTTCATCAATTACTAAATACTTCAGCCTTTCTAAAACCAAAGTACCTTTTTCAATATGATCTAGCACACGCCCAGGGGTTCCAACTACAACATGTGTCTTTTGCTTTAATTCTAACTTTTGACGTGCAAATGGTGACTTACCGTACACAGCAACTGCCTTAATTCGTTTAAATCTTCCTATATTCGTAATATCCTCTTTTACTTGTGCAGCCAGTTCCCTTGTTGGTGTAAGAATTAATGCTTGCGGCTTATTTTCCTCCCACTCAACCATTTCACAAAGTGGAATACCAAAAGAAGCGGTCTTCCCACTTCCCGTCTGTGATTTCACAACAAGATCTTTCTTTTCTAATGCAACTGGAATTACTTTTTCTTGTACTACTGTTGGACTTTCATATTGTAAGCTAGTAAGAGCCCTTACAATTTCTTTACTTAATGCGTAATCTTTAAAACTTCTTTTACTCATGTACGAACCTCATTTTATTATATATTCTTTTATCTCGCTATTTACGAACAATAGCACCTTCAAATTCAGTGAAAACAAAGAAATTAGGCGGGAGATTAACTGTCTATAAAAGCCCAATTTGTGACCCCCACTGATTAAAATTTCACTTTATATATTTTTCACCATTGTATAAATATCATATGCATAATTCCATTATACTTGAATCTGCCTCTTAATCGGGATTAATACATATTTATGACGAACTTGATAGAGGATTTGAAGGAATTGAAAAGAAAATACGAAGTTATTAGAAGTACTAACTATATAAATCCATTTTAATTTTTCAACATCTAAATCCCCGCTATGCAGAATACAAAGTAATCTACACTCGTTTGCTCTTCCTGTTTTTACTTCGCATGTGGCAGAAAAAGGCCCTGACCGCCTCTATGCATGGCCAGATGCTCT
>NZ_JBALQK010000123.1:9361-15639 GCF_036965845.1 Bacillus sp. JJ1127
TTTTTAATTGATGTGTATAAAATAAGATAAAGAAAAAGCAGTATTCCTACTTCTAATACTCTTTTTCTTTATCCATTTTATGTAAAACATCTTTCTATATCATAATATGATTTCGATATAGTCAATTAAGCCCGTAGACTAGATATTCTCGAAGAACTTACACGATCTGCTACTGAATCAGGAATTTGGTCCGCAATTGCCTCTCCAATTTTCAAACTTGCAGTTGCAGCTGGAGATGGAGCATTGCAAATATGCATTGCATTTATCCCTGTAATGATACAAAAATCATCTACCATATTCCCATTGGCTGTAATCGCTTGAGCTCTTACACCAGCATGTGTTGGAACAATGTCTTTCTCCGTAAGATCTGGTATTAAACGCTGTAAACTTTTAAGAAATGACTGTTTACTAAACGATCGAACCATCTCTTTCATGCCCTCTTTCATATTTGGCATTGCCATTTTCCAAAAGCCCGCATATGTCATGGTCTCCATAAAATCTTTTAAATTAAAGTCTTTTTTCGTATAGCCTTCGCGCTTAAAACTTAATACTGCATTCGGCCCAGCGTGTACCTCCCCATTTATCATTCGAGTAAAATGGACACCCAAGAATGGAAAATCTGGATTTGGAACTGGATAAATTAAGTGTTTTACAAGATGGCGTCTTTCGGGAATTAGTTCATAGTACTCCCCTCGAAAAGGAACAATCTTCATATCTGTTATTAATCCTGATTTTTTTGCTATTCGATCACTATGTAATCCTGCACAATTAATCATAAATCGTGTTGCAAACTCTCCTTTATTTGTCTCAATTGTAACAATATCTTTTTTATCATAAATGCGTTCTGCCTTCGTTCCTACATGCACTTCTCCTCCACGCTCTTTTATATAATGTGCAAGTGCATAGCTTACTCCTTTATAATCTGCAATACCGCAAGAAGGAACACGAATAGCGCCTAATCCTTTTACATAAGGTTCGATTTCAGCTAATTCCCCTTGATTGATTTTAGAAATATCCAAACCATTTTGAATCCCTCGTTCATAAAGATTATGTAACAGAGGCAATTCTTCTTTTTCAGTAGCAACAATAACTTTTCCACACATATCATAAGCAATTCCATTTTCTTCACAGAACTTGACCATAGCCGCATTACCCTCTTTTGCAAATCTAGCCTTAAAACTACCTGGTTTATAATAAATTCCCGAATGAATAACCCCGCTATTATGTCCCGTTTGATGGTGTGCAAGTTCATTTTCCTTTTCTATTATTGCTATTTTGGCATGGGGAAATTTTTTTGTTAACGCCATCCCAGTGGATAGCCCTACAATACCGCCCCCGATTATTATAAAATCATACATAATTTTTCCTCCTCGAAATACATGAATTTGCTTCCGCATATATCATGAAAGGCAGGCCATATAAAGGCCCGCCATCATTAACATTTTTGTTTTTATTTTGAAAAGCATCCGCGTTGACGCATTAATTCTCGATATAAATCCTTGTTCTTTTCAAAAGGAGCTCTTCCATGCATCCAAAATAAATTATTTAAAAGAACTAAATCTCCAACAGGTAACTTTAATGCATGAGTTGCTGTAGAATTTTCTACGGACTCTGATAACTCTTTAAAATACTGAGCCTGTTCAATATTTTCAGGATAAACAAACTGATCAATAAAACAAATACACGGTGCATTGTTTACATCAAAAAATGTTTCACGCTGTACAATCTCTTGTGCATTTTTACTTGGAGGTGCTTTATATGTGATCTTTACAGATGCTAACGGGTGGTTTCTGAATTTATCAAGATCTTCCCAATCGTCTAAATGAAGTAAACGAGATTCCCCACCTATCGCATTTCTTTCTGCAAACTTCATCATAAGTAACCAATCTGTAGGTTCATCAACAAATGTCCCATCTGTATGAAGGGTGAATAGACGATAAGCCTGGCGCAAGTAAGAATCACTACTATCCGTGTCCTCTACATGAAACCTCGCATAGTATGTGCCTGTCATTGCATCAAAGTTCGAAGTACCAATTAAATGCGTCAATGCAGTCGCAAATTTTACATAATCAGCTGCCTCTGATGTTTCACCTTGCACCCCAATTGTAAATCCCCCTGTTTCACGATCATGGATAATCCCCCTGATATTTTCCATAAAAGACCCACCAAATATTTTTTTCATTTGATCAGCAAGAATAAAACGAGAATATGGCATATACTGCAAGGATTGTTCAGAATGTTCTTTCACCTCAGTAAAAAATTGTTGAAGTAACTGATTATCTAGAACGATATGATACAACCTCTTATGTTCTGGATGAGGAGTAATTTCATACCCTTCATACTTTTTAGCAAACTTCATTTGTATTTCTTTTTCAATAATCGCTGACATATTAACTCCTCCTTAGTATGAAAAAACTAAAAAGCCAGTCATACGCGTCCTACAATACATAATTGTAGAAGCGTATAACTGGCTTAAAATTACGGATGTTCTTTAATTTCTTAAAGTACAATAATAATAGACAGTTTTTTATTAAACTCCATATAAAATATGAAATGAAGATCGAAATAGAGAAGGCTAATTTCTCATATGGATCCGTCACCTTATAAGTAAATAATAATTCAAAATTTTCTGACTGTCAATGTATTTAATAGCATTTTTTCCTTTTATGATTTACTAATTTGAATTGCGTCTGCTGTTTTGTAATAATCGGGGGTTTCCTTGCTCTCTTGCCTACATACTTGGCACATTTTACATGCTGTTACTATTGCCCTATTCCCCGTACATCCCCCTTTTTTCTTTGGTAATTTCCTAAAATTTTCAGTTTCACTTAATCTCCCCATATTCTCCCCTCCTTGTATAGAAATGAAAAAGCCAGTTATATTTCGCTCACCAAATAAGCGGAAATATAACTGGCTCTTGTTTACGAATATTCTTCAGAAATTGAAGTATAATAAACTCGGCAGTTATTATTTTAATTGAGCAGTTTCCTCTAATTCCTCTTGAGGATTATTGCCATTTAAATAGTTTGTATATTGCCGGTACAAATCTTTCAAAGCACTAATAATAGCATTTTGTGCTTTTCCCTGATAATGATAGGAAATCTCTTGGATTACATCATCAATACCATCACGCAGACTGTATCCCCTTAAAATTTGGGCGATAAAATCTCTCCCATGTTCTGTAGCAAGGGTACATGAAGATTCAATAATTACATGATATTTGTGATCAGCTTCTATTGTAATTGTTAATGTTTCATAGACACTGCGTACAGCCATCCCCTTCGGAAGTCTCGCATGTCCTGCCATAAAAAATGTCCCTTTGCGCATTTTCATCCCCCATTATTATGCATGATTTCATCCATTACATCTGATCCATATATACTGTCTTCACTCTTGTATAGAATTCTGCAGCCGTTTTTCCTTGTTCACGCGGTCCATCGCTTGAATTTTTCATTCCTCCAAACGGAACCTGTGGTTCTGCTCCCGCAGTTTCCGAGTTCACATGAACCATGCCAACTTCCATATCATCGATAAATTGTTGAGCAAGACTAAGATTATTTGTACAGATTGATGCACTCAGTCCATATTCGGTATCATTAGCTAATTGAATGGCTTCTTGATAATTTTTCACCTTAAATAAACAAATAACAGGACCAAAGATCTCTTCTTTCGCAATCCGAGCCTCTCTAGACACGTCCTCAAAAATAGTAGGCGGAACATAATAACCTTGTTTCAATTCATGTTCTTCTAATCCATTTCCTCCGCAAATTAAGGTCCCTTCTTTTTTACCTTCCTCAATCATTGATAAAATAGACTGATATTGCGAATCAGATACACATGGTCCCATAAAAGTATTATCTTCTAATGGATTTCCAATCTTAAGAGCTTCCGTACGTAATACTAACTGATTTCGAAATTCCTCATAAATATCTTCTTCAATTATGATCCTACTTGTCGCCGTGCATTTCTGTCCTGTGGACATAAATGCACCCTTAATTGCAATATCTACTGACTTATCAATATCTGCATCATTTAATACAACTAATGGGTTTTTCCCTCCCATTTCTAGTTGTACTTTTTTCCCAGTAGCAATCGCCTTTTCTTGAATCATTTTTCCGATACCATTGGATCCTGTAAAAGATATTGCTTTTATGTCTGGATTTTCTGTTAGCTCCGTTCCAACTACTGATCCCTTCCCAAATATACAGTTGATAACTCCACTAGGAATTCCTGCTTCATGAAAAGCATTTACTAAGTGATATACTGATTTTGGTGTAATTTCAGCAGGTTTTATAACAACTGTATTTCCATAAATAAGAGCCGGGGCCATTTTCCATGCAGGGATGGCAATTGGAAAATTCCATGGCGTAATTAATCCCACTGGGCCAATCGGCACCCGCTTACTGTAAAGCAGCGTTTTCGGATTAGCTGAAGGGATTATATCTCCAATTGGTTGAGTTGCTTCTCCCGCATAATATTCTAAAATACTAATTGCTCGCTTTGTCTCCCCGATGCCCTCAGTAAGTGTCTTTCCTTCTTCCAGCGTTAAATCATAACCTATTTCTGTAACCCGCTCCTTTAAGATAGCTGCTGCTTTCCATAAATAGTTTGCACGTTGCTGAAATGATAAGCATTGCCAATCTAAAAATGCCTCTTTAGCCGATGCGATTGCTATTTGTGTATCCTCTACCGTACTTAGGGGAAATTCCCCAAGTACTTCTCCATTATGAGGATTATAATTTTTAGAATACTGACTTGAAATTGGTTCTTTCCACTGACCATTTATATAATTACAAAACTTCACTATACTACTCCCTCCAGCTTAACAATTAATTGTTCTTTATTATTTAGATACGTTAGCAATTGCTGATTCAAGAATAGAAAGTCCTTCTTCAAGTTGTTCATCTGTTATAACAAGCGGTGGTAAGAAACGAAGTATATTTCCATAAACCCCAGCACTTATCGTAATTAAGCCTTTACTATGTGTTTCTTGCATAACAGTTTTAACCTCTTCACTTGCAGGCTCTTTTGTATTACGATCTTTCACAAGTTCAATAGCCATCATAGCACCGAGACCCCTAACGTCCCCAATCACATCATATTTGTCCTTCCAACTATTAAATGCATCCATCATACGCTGACCAATAATTTGAGCACGCTTCACTAAATTTTCTTCTTCAATTACGTCTAAAACTGCTAAAGCAGCTGCACAAGAAACTGGGCTTCCTGAGAAAGTACCCCCAAGTTGTCCAGGACCTGGTGCATCCATTAACTCAGCCCGTCCTGTAACAGCACTAAGTGGCATCCCTGCCGCAATTGATTTTGAAAATGTCATTAAATCAGGTGCTACACCGAAGGAATCCATTGCAAATAAACTTCCTGTACGAGCAAATCCCGTTTGAATTTCATCCGCAATCATCAAAATTCCATATTTATCGCAAAGGTCTCTTACCCCTTGTACAAAAGTAGCAGTTGGTACAATAAAACCGCCCTCTCCTTGAAGTGGTTCTAAAATAATTGCGGCAATATTATCACTGGCAACTTCCTCTAACATAAAACGTTCGAAATAATCCAAAATCTTTTGATCCACTTCTTCTTTTGTCATTCCTTCTTCTGCACGATAATAATACGGATATGGAAGTTTATACACATCTGGGGCAAATGGTCCAAATCCATGTTTATAAGGTTTCACTTTACTCGTAAGAGACATTGTCATGAATGTACGTCCATGATATGCACGTTCAAATGAAACAATAGCACTTCGCCCCGTAGCCTTACGCGCTATTTTCACCGCATTTTCTACTGCTTCTGCACCGCTATTTGCAAACATTGTTTTCTTTGGAAAATCTCCCGGTGTAAGCTCATTAAATCTCTCAGCTAACGCAATATAACTTTCGTATGGAGCAACGTGAAAACAACTATGAACGGAGTTTGCAACCTGCTCTTGAATCGCCTTAACTACTTTCGGATGACAATGGCCAACATTTTGCATGCCAATTCCACCCGCAAAGTCTATTAATTCGTTTCCATCTACATCTGTAATAATGGCCCCTTTCGCAGATTGAACATATAAATGAGTAATATTATATGGACCTGCAGGCACCGCATTATTTCTTCTCTCATGTAAAATATCAGATTTTGTCGTTACAATATTTTCTTTTAACATTCAGCATACCCCTTTTACTCTATCGTTTTAAAATTCTCTTCCCACTTAAACCTATATAAATCCATTTTAATTTTTCGACATCTAAATCCCTGCGATGCAGAATAAAAAGTAA
>NZ_JBALQK010000123.1:15736-18895 GCF_036965845.1 Bacillus sp. JJ1127
TTCTATGCATGGCCAGATACTCTCTCCCGCCTAAAAAGAGGGGTTTTATGTCGTTTTTTTAATTGATGTATATATAGAAATTACCCCTTATTTTTTCTCCAAACTGATCCCCGAATTTTTCATCATTGTCAGCTCATCTAATTCCGTTTTCTCACTCTTTACTGGTATCCTTCCATTTCTAAATCTCCAAAAATAAGAAACTATAACAATGGCAGTTGCAAGCAGTGTAAGATAAAACTGCATACGCATATCTTCTATAAATACTTGAGAAACAAATATAGCAACAATCACGCAAAGGGTCACGTAAGTTAAATACGGAAATAACCACATTTTTACTTTTAATTTTTCCGGCCCTTCTTTTTCCGCTATTCTTCTCAATTTAATATGGGAAACTGCAACAAACATATACATAAGCATTGTGACTCCACCTGAACTATTTGCTAAAAATGCAAATAATTTATCTGGTGACAAAAATTTAAGCATCGCACAAATAAATGCAAATAATATACTTGCAAGTATTGCCCAAATTGGTGCTCCTCTACTATTTAATTTGGAGAACACTTTAGGGGCATCACCCTTTTTAGAGAGGGAAAACAACATGCGAGAACTGGTATATAATCCTGAATTTAAAACGGACAATAAAGAAAGAAATACAACTCCATTCATAATTTCAGCAGCTGCTGGAATTCCCGCCATATGAAATAAACTCGCATATGGAAATTGTAATAATGATTCATTGTTCCAAGGAATGAAAATAACTAAAATTGAAACAGAACCAACAAAGAAAAGCATTAGCCGCCATACAACAGCGTTAATTGCCTTTATTACATTTTTTTCTGGATTTTCCGATTCACCCGCTGCAATAGCTGCTACTTCACTTCCAGACAAAGAAAAGGAAATAAATACAACACTAAGAAATACCGGAAGGATCCCATTCGGAAAGAAACCGCCATTTTCAGAAATAATGGATAAGCTTGGTCTTTCCACACCTGGAACAATTCCTATAATCATTGCAATACCCAAACCTAAAAATACAAGTATCGCTGTAACTTTAATAAGCGCTAACCAATATTCAAATTCCCCATACAATTTTACAGAATAAATATTTGTAATTGTCATCAGAATGATCATTGATACACTAGCAATCCATGCCGGTATAGAAGGAAACCAATTGTTAATCATCGCGCCTAATAACACTGCCTCGATTGCTACAATAATGACCCAGTTGAACCAATATAACCAACCGATTGTATATCCTGCCCAAGGTCCAATAGCCTTATGTGCATATGTTGAAAAGGAACCACTATCAGGATTTTCTGCTGCCATCTCTCCGAGCATACGCATTACTAATACAACAATTAAAGCTCCGATGATATAAGACAGTATTGCACCAGGACCTGTTGTACGAATGATTGTCCCACTCCCAACAAATAACCCAGCTCCAATAACCCCCCCAATTGAAATCATCGTTATATGCCTGGTTTTTAGCTCTTTTTGCAATTCATTTTTTACATTAGCCAAAAGATCACCAACCTATAATTTTATTTTCGAAAATTCATTCATTATAGTAACCACACATACATAACTTACATGATTCATCCAAAACCAGAATAATTGATAACGCTTTCTGAATATCACCTATAAGCTCTCCTACTCATTCCTTATGTATAGGTAAAATAAAAAGAGCCAGAAAAACAATGTAAGAAATCACATTGGATTTTACTGTCCCTATCCTTATGGCTCGTCTTCCTGCTAAGGAAGTTCAAGTGGAAAGAAGCCAATTATCCTTTATTTAATTAAGTGCAACAATATCCGGTTTTGCAGGGAGGCTAATCTCTGTCATCGGATAATATAGTAATAATAATACAAATATACTGAATATTCAAGAATTATTTTTAGAAAATTATTCCTTTTTGATATATAAATACTAAAAACTTTGACTTATTGAGGAAAATGATGTACATTACCAATTGGACGAACATTTTTATATAAAAATTTTAAATCATTCGTATTTAGGGGTGTAAATGATGGAAAACGTATTTGACTATGAAGATATTCAATTAATTCCCGCAAAATGTATCGTAAACAGTCGTTCTGAATGTGATACAAGTGTAGCTTTAGGAAAACATACATTTAAGTTACCTGTTGTACCTGCAAATATGCAAACGATTATAGATGAAAAAATTGCAACTTACTTAGCTGAAAATAATTATTTTTATATTATGCATCGTTTTGAACCAGAAAAACGTATCTCATTCATTAAAGATATGCATTCACGTGGATTAATCGCATCCATAAGTGTTGGGGTTAAAGAAGAAGAGTATGAATTCGTACAGCAATTAGCTGCTGAACATCTTTTACCCGAATACATTACAATAGATATCGCACATGGTCATTCTAATGCTGTGATAAAAATGATTCAACATATTAAGAAATACTTACCTGAAAGTTTTGTTATTGCAGGGAATGTAGGAACTCCAGAAGCAGTAAGAGAATTAGAAAATGCTGGTGCCGACGCAACGAAAGTAGGAATTGGACCTGGTAAGGTATGTATTACGAAAATTAAAACTGGATTTGGAACTGGCGGTTGGCAATTAGCTGCACTTCGTTGGTGTGCAAAAGCTGCAAGTAAACCAGTTATTGCTGACGGTGGCATTCGTACACATGGTGATGTAGCGAAATCAATTCGATTTGGTGCAACTATGGTTATGATTGGTTCACTATTTGCTGGTCATGAGGAATCTCCAGGGGAAACAATTGAAAAAGACGGTAAGCTTTATAAAGAATATTTTGGTTCAGCTTCAGAGTTCCAAAAAGGTGAAAAGAAAAACGTCGAAGGTAAAAAAATGTTTGTCGAGCATAAAGGTTCTTTAGAAGATACGTTGATTGAAATGGAGCAAGATCTTCAATCTTCTATTTCTTATGCTGGTGGAACAAAATTAGAAGCAATCCGTACTGTAGATTATGTTGTCGTTAAAAACTCTATTTTTAACGGTGATAAAGTATATTAAGAAAATTATTTATCATTTAGAATATAGGACTAAAAATGGGCACAGTACTTTATTTTGTACTTGCTCATTTTTTATTTTTTAAGAGATTTCTTTAATAAACTATACTAAATATATAATTTATTTTAATTTACTGAATTTTCTAGTATTA
>NZ_JBALQK010000124.1:0-14943 GCF_036965845.1 Bacillus sp. JJ1127
ATTCCTACTAGGACACTCATTATTAATAATATTACTACTACTCCAATAAATATGTAGAGTATTAGAGCAAATATAAAATGTAATTTTAAAGGTAAAACAACATATTTATATATTACTTCTCCAACTAAACACCCACATAAAACAAAAGGATGGAGTTAGTATAGTCATATGGACACAACTTAGTTAAGTCCTTACAATGGATTTCAAGGAGGAAGTGTCCGTATGACAAATAAGAAATTTAATGAAGAGTTTAAAAAAATGATTGTTGAATTATATCATTTAGGACAACCTGGGAACTACCCACCACTTAGTAGCTCTTACGAGCTTACTTGAAGTGGGGGCTTCTCGGTTAGTCGTTACTTTTGATAGCTAACGAATTAGTCCTAAGACAACCGAGCTAACTCCCTTGTTCCAAAGGTTATTTTGTTGCTATCTATGCTAACGCTAATAGGCGTATTGCTTCATTTTTGATATTGATGGCTGAGTTATAATCTCTATCAAGATTTACACCGCATACACAAGAATATACTCGTTCAGACAATGACATATCTTTCATATTTCCACAACTGCTACATGTTTTTGTGGAAGGAAACCATTTGTTTATTTTCACAAGTTGTTTTCCTTGTTCGTTTAGTTTATAAGCTAAAAAAGAAGTGAACATACCCCAACCATTGTCAGCGACACTTTTTCCAAAATTAAGTGTTTTCGACATTCCTTTCATGTTTAGGTCTTCAATAGCTACAACATCACAATTAGTAGCTAACTCTTTAGACTTATGATGAAGGAAGTTCTTGCGTTGGTTAGCTACTTTCTCATGTAATTTTGCTACACGAACGCGTTGCTTGTTCCAACGCTCAGAACCTTTAGTACGTCTTGATAATACTCGTTGCGCCTTTGCTAATTGATCTAACATTTCACGATAGAACTTAGGATAATTGGCTTTCTCATCCTCAGAACTAACGTATAATCCATCCATCGCAAAGTCTAATCCAACAACTGTTTCTACTTCTTTTTGTACAATCTCTTTTTCGTATTCAGTCAAGATGGACACATAGTATTTACCAGTAGGTGTCATAGAAATCGTACATGACTTGATAATATGGTCTTGCGGTATTTCTCTATGTTGTTTGATACGTACAATTTTCAGTTTTGGCAATTTGATATGACCGTTAAGCAACATAATATTTCCATTTACTACATTCGTTGTATAAGACTTTCTGTCTTTTCTACTTTTGAATGTTGGGAAGTCATTTTGACCACTAAAGAAATTCTTATAGGCTGTTTGCAAGTTTAGTTGAGCATTTGCCAACGCTAATGAATCAACTTCTTTCAACCACTCAAATTCAGCTTTATATTTCGCGGGAGTTGGAAGCTTTTGTTTCTTTAGTTGTTCCTTATCACCTTTGCATTTTTCATACGCTTCTTTCCGTTCAGCTAACATTCTGTTATACACGAAACGTACACAACCGAAGGTTTTACGTATAAGAAATGCTTGTTCTTCTGTTGGATACAAACGAAATTTATATGCTTTATTGTGCTTTGTCATACCATTTCACCTCACTTTTCACCTTGATTTTCAATATACTTCTTTACTACGTCTATTGGCGAACCATCCGTAGTCAGTAAGCAAAAACTTCTTGACCAAAACATTTCTTTCCAAAGTTTCTTTTTCACTTGTGGAAAGTCCCTCTTGATTAGTCGAGAGCTTGCACTCTTATAAGCATTGATAAACTTTGTCATTTCTGTATTAGGATGTGCCTTGAACAAAAGATGAACATGGTCTACATCATGATTCCATTCAACTAATGTGATGTTATAGTTTTCAGATAATCGCACAAACATGTCTTTCGCATAGTCTGACATATCATCATCAAACACATTTCTTCTGTATTTTACGACCAACACAAGATGATAATACAACAAGAATACTGAATGGTTATTACTATCTAATTTCATTGATATACCAACCTTTATACTTTATAATACTGATTTTATCAGAAGCAAAATAAAAAGCAAAACCTTTTGGCTTCGCCAAACCGAAATTCATCTCCCACCTACCGTTGGGCTACGCCCTTCACACGCTTGAGGAAGGAGAATTCTTTCGGATAAATCGTTAAATTTTGAAAATGCTATGATAAAATATCCTTATTTTGGTATTTAATCTAAAACAATTGTACTTTCTATTAAGTAAAAGCATTACTATTTATGTATATTTCTGCATTATAAATTTTTTTCATTTTGAGGGATAATGGGTTCCTTAGCTTGATGGGCATGTAAGGTGACCCCTATTACGTGAGTTTTATCCAAAAAAAAACAGATTTGAGCCTTGTTTCACAAAAACAATTGAATCAGGTACTGCTTCTTATTAATCAAAGACCAAGAAAGTGTTTAGGTTGGAAAACCGCCCACGAAGCGTTTCAGGAGGAACTGTCGCACTTAGATTGACAAACTGTCTTTTTTATAAATAATATTTTCCCCTTACTTTCCATACTACAGTCTGCTATAATTTTTAATATCAGGTAATAATATCAAATCATAATATTAATTAATCTTAATGTATTGATATTAAAAGGAGGATTTTATACTTATGAAATACGTAAGCATTCGCAAAAAAATGATGTTTATGGTAGGTACAATTTGTGCCTTATTTGGCATCGCATTAGCTTTTATTCTTTTCTTTGCCAACCTTGAAAATAACATAGCTGTAACATTACAAAATGATGTTTCACCCAAAACAACGCTTTTAATAGAACGCAATCAAGCATATCAAGTGCAACTTTCAGCTTTTCGAGGTTATCTATTACAACGTGATCCTGCCGAATTAGATAAGTTTTACGAACTAGATAAACAATTAGAAGATACAAAAGGACAACTATTAAACGACCCAAGTATTTCACAAGATATCAAAAACACAATCGAGTTAGGAGAACAGTGGCGTCATTTTATTACCGAAAAAGTAATTCCTCTTACTAAAGAAGGAAAATGGGACGAAGCAATACAACTTACCGCTGAACAAAACAAAACTGTTTATAAAGTAGCCCGTGATTTCACCAAATCTAGCAATGACGAAAATACGAAGTGTGATCAGCTTATCAAACAAGTAAAAGACTCATCCTCACTCGTTAAATCTATTGTTCTTATTTCTCTTATTCTTTGTACAATTATTGGCATTATAGTAGCCTGGTGGTTCTCTGGTAAACTTGTGAAACCAATTCGAGAGATTGATACAAAGCTAAAAGAACTCGCTTCTCAAGACGGCGATTTAACAGCACGATTAGATGTAAAAAGTAATGACGAAATTGGTGCTATTGCTGCTTCCTTTAATCAAATGCTAGAAAACCTACAATATATTATGGGGCAAGTGAAGAAAACATCGTTAAATGTACACAATGCTTCTGACAACATACTAAAAGAAACAAACATCTCTATGTGTGCAACCACTACTATCCAAACAACAATGTCCGAATTAGAACATAATATTCAATCACAAGTTTCCAGTATCGAAGAAAGTTCTACTGCAATGGATGATATGGCAGTTAGTGTACAGCGTATTGCCCAATCTGCTTCTGCCGTTGCTGAACTGACTGTAACGACTTCCGACCGTGCAAATGAAGGTAGTCAAGTAATCGAAAAATCAATTACACAGATGTCAACAATTCATGACGCAGTAAATGCTACATCTCAAGTCGTCGAACGTCTAATCACTCATACGAAACATATTGATACATCTGTCCAATCTATCTCTAATATTGCAGAGCAAACAAATCTTCTTGCATTAAATGCTTCTATTGAAGCAGCGCGAGCTGGAGAGCAAGGAAAAGGATTCACCGTTGTTGCGAATGAAGTACGACAGCTTGCAGAACAATCGAAAGCTACCGCAACAGGTATTAACCAATTACTTCATCATATTCAGGCTGATACAAAAACTGCAAATACAATGATGGAACAAGGTCAAGCAGAAGCTGCTCAAGGCATTACAGTAATTCGCGAAGCCGGTTCTTCCTTCATAACCATTGTCGAACAAATTAATGAGGTATCTTCACAAATGCAGGAGGTCTCAGCCACTGCAGAAGAGATGGCTGCAAGTGCAGAAGAAATGAACGCTTCTCTTAATAATATCGCTTCGATCTCCAATGAAGTAGCAGCAGAAATAACACAAACGGCAAACTCTGCTGGAGAGCAAGTAAACATAATGAAGGGCATGTCTGTTAAATCTGAGGAAATGAAACACGTTGTAGAAGAACTCGACACACTTGTTTCCCGTTTTAAAACAGAGTAGTAACAAAAGCATTCCTTGTTATGAGGAATGCTTTTCACCCTGTTAAAAAAAGATTATGTCAAAGAAAATGCCAAATTGACGGTTTAACTTTAATTACTTTCGATTTATAATCCATCTTTTTATATTCAAGTATAACATTATAAAGATTAGAAGACTCCATAATCCCACATCCTTAACGTGCCTTTATATGGTTAATTTGTTGGTGGTATTCTAAATATAATGTTCGCCAATACTTGTCGCATGATTTAGTTCCATTGCTACACAGTCCTCTCTTCAAGAAGGAATAATTTACCCCTTAACGTAGGAAAATCGGCTTTTTATCTTCCAAAAAATGTCTTAGTGTGGGTTTTATGTCATTTGGTTGGCGGGACCCCATCGCTATCAAGCTAAGAAATACAAATACCCCAAAACAAGAAACTTGACATCTTCATTTGAAAATGTACAATTTTTTTGTTTTGAGGTGTTATAAAATTCTTAAGTTGATGGGCATGTATGATGACCCCTAACAATATGTTTTTAAATTTATTTAGACAAAAGGAATGGAACTACAAGGGGCACTTAATTTTGATATAAAAACAAATATGAAGAGCATGTTTTGAGTAATCTTTTTTCAAAACATGCTCTCAGTTTTATTGTTTTAAAGGAGCTTGGGGGAAACTCGTTTTGATTAATTTTATTTTTCTAATACATCTGAGCGAACTAATTTTAAATCATCTGTTTTAATTGCACCTGTTGAAGTAGATGACGGTTTAACTGTCGTAGCTGTATCCCAATAATGACCACCTTGCCAGAACTGTGCAAAAGGTGAATTGATTGTTTTATTTGCAACTCCAGCAACTGCAGAACCTGGTTTTAAGCTATATTCAGCAGTAACTTGGTATAATGCAGCTGTAATTGTTCGATCCGAATCGTTAGTAAGGCTAAATTTACGTGATACTGTTTGTTCTTCACTTAATGAGATGCTTGTACCAAATGTACTTTGGAACTCATAACTTGCTCCCACTTCAAAAATATCTTCAATACCAAAACCAGCATTTACACCTACAGTGTGAGCAAATGATTGTGATTGTTCCTTCGTCATACCTGTTTTGATGTCAAATGTTACTTCATATCCAGTGTTTTTAGCAGGAATGGATGCTGAACCACCAGGAACTTTCTTCAGATATTTCTTCTCAGTTAATACAGCATCTTTTAGTGGGTTAAATGGTGTTTTCGCTGAATAACCAATTGTTACAGCTTTCTCAGCGCCCCAATTATTGTCTCCCCAAATCACTTGGATTCCAAGTTCATCTAAGCTTTTCTTTCCGAATTCCTCTAGAATGGCTCTTTTTAAGCCACCTTCACCTTCAAAAAATTCAGGGTTAAAATAGTCATTTTCAGCATCATTTTTTTCGTAATATTTAGATTTTAATATTTTTTGCACATCAGGATCATTTGGATCTTGCGAATAACGAGTGTTAAAAAGGTTTTCTAATGTTTCCAGAACAAGTCCTTTTACAAAAGCTTCTCCATAGGTACTTCCAAAATATTCTTCGATTTGAGATTGGCTATACCCCATGAATTGTAAATCGTAATAAAATCTAGGTGGTGGATCCATATGTTTTAGCTCTTTATTTCTCCAATTTCCAATGATTTTATTGTCATTTTTATAAAAATAATCTAAATAAACATATTGAAGCGGTTTTGCTTCCTTGATGTGTGGTGGTGTAACAGATGGGAAATTCGCTTTGATAATATTATTATTGATATAATTTGCATCAAATTCTTGATTTACACTAGAATTTTCTTCTGATACCTGTCCATCTTTAAGATTTAATGATGGATTTTCTTTTTCAATAGAAGTAACTGCGCTAGCAGCTGAAGATACTGTACTTGCTTCTGCCTTTAAAGAAAAGGCTGGACTTGCTAAAACAGCAAATGCTAATGCTGCTGGAATTAATTTTTTCTTATAATTCATAGATTTCTTCCTTTCTTTCATCACTTCTATAAAATTATAAAAAGCGAAATTATACCGTACATTGCTTATACTTTTTACTTCACATTAAAATAGAATCATTTTCGATATATTCATCTTATTATATAAATCTTTCAATTTACTTTCATAAATGTTACAAAAGTCTTTCATTGATTTGAAAAGCTTGGAAATTTCTAAAATACACTTATCAAACTAAAATTATAGTATTTACTCTCAGGGTGACCCTTGAACCCAATAGTCGTTTCCATTTTACTTTATCTCGCTATTTACGGTTAGTAAGACTTCCACATGAAGATTCAGAGAGAGAGATAAAAAAGATAGGTGGGGAAGGCCCCCCACCATTGGAAGTTTCACTTTATAACATACATAACTTTTGCCATGTATAAGTGTATTTTGTTATTTATTATTCACGTACGTATCAAACCATAAATGGATATATCCTGCTGTAATACGCTGTGCTTCTATTAAACGTTTTCCTGTTACCGGTGTTACTTCCGCACGCCATTTATCAGCAGAGTCTTGTGATACAGCTGCTTTTAGGAACCAATTTTTCGTATTATTATTAACAATTGATGGGAAATCAGCCTTTGCTGCTGATGCTGATGCATGAACCCAATCTTCTGGATTTACACTTTGACAATTCCAATAGCCATTTCCATCCGTTACTCTATAATTGTCTTTCACTGTATCAACGAAATTTTCATATTTTGGGTGGAAGCCAAATGGATGCGAAATGTTAGTAAAGTTTGCTGCATGCATTGGTTGGTTGACATCGCCTAAATAATGAAGTGATAATCCTAAATAGAAGAATGCATTTTTCAGATCTTTATTTTGAAGCTTCACCAGCTAGTTTAAAATATTTCGCTCCTGTTTGCTTTGCTTGTTTAGCAAATGGAATATACGTTTTTCCTGAATCAGGATCATAGAAGTGCGAAGCAAATGTAGAATTATCATAGTATGGGTTTTCATAATCCGCAGAGTAAATACCTTTCTCTAGATCCGTACGCCATTCATTTAATAGAGCTGTCGTATTTTGGGACATAATATCAATGGCTCTGTTGACAATCCATAAATGAGAACTTACACCTTCATTATGTATAGATTCTGCTGACCACTTTAGAGCAATTGGTGGATCTTAGTGGCAATTTTCATGTGCAAATGCCACACTTTGGATAGGAGCTGTTAAAGCAATTACAGAAGCTATAGCTAAAATTTTTCTTTTCATAAATATTCCTCCATTTGATGTATAGTTAGATAGATTTAATAGATGCTTTATGGTAAAGGTACTAATTCATAGCCAGCGTAGTCTTCAGGCGCAGATCTTCCCCACAATTTATCTTGATTTGCAAATGGTTGCTCTGAAGTCTCTAGCTGGAAAGTTGTTATAACTCCATAACTAGATTGCTGTGGATCTGCATTATACCAGTCAGTAGGTCTACCAAGTTTATCTCTAAGATAATCCGTTTTACCTGTAACTAAATCTATTTCCTTCGAATTTTTTTTCTTAACTGTTAAAGTGCTTCTTGATTGGTCACTAAAATAGATCCAGCTTCGATTGCCTGCATTTACATATTTTTTGGTTCCTCCTGCATCAGCATTTGGTCCTCCAATCCACATTGACATTGTAATTGGAGTATCATTTCTTATATATCCATCACTCTCTACTCCAGCCGGCACTTCAAAATTGATAGGTGTACCATAATACTCATTACCTTTTGTATCCGTATGCTTTTCAGCAGCACCATAATAAGACGAGTTTTTATATTGAATTACATAATGCCAACCCGCAAACTTCTCATAAGTTATTCCAAGTCTATTCTGACCTACAGGTGCTACTCGTTTTTCAAAAGGAATACCTGTCACCCACAAATATTTGTCTACTAGTATGTAATCTTTATTTGTGGTAATTGGATCACCATAAATATCAAGTATACGATCGTCCTCAGCTGCATAAGCAGAATTTGTAGGAAAAACAGTAACGATCAAACTAAACATTAATGCTAAGAATGTAAGTATAGGTAGTTTTCTTTTCATAAACATGTCTGCATCCCTTCTTATTTTTACTATTGGTTTTATCATCTGCGCGCATCATCTACTAGTAGACCAACCTCATCCTATCTAGCAAATCTTTCATTTTCCTTTCATAAATGTTACAAAAGTCTTTCAAAGGTCTGACTTCCTTTCTGATGAAACGAATAAACAAAAAGGAAAACATGCATGTTCATTAGCTTCATAGATCGTTCATTCAATAATTTAGATAAAAATATGTAATTTTGCATATTAAAATTTATTGATTTATTTGTAAGCGCTTACTATAATAAAAGCATAAAGATGTACCACATCTAAACACCAAGAAAGAGGAGGAAATATTATGGAAATCGCAATGGCAGTTTTAAAATTTGTAGGTGGATTACTTCCATTCGTTCAAGAACTTTTAAAAGCATTTATGTAAGTTCATTATTCAGCAATTATTTATAAAAATTATCATACAAATGATCTGTATCTCAAAGATGAATTGATGTGCAGATCATTTGTGTGAGCAAGCTTTAACAAAAAAGAATCCCTAAAAATTAGGGATTCTTTTTCTCTATCTATTTCTTTTCTGATATGACGGGAAGAGTAAACCAAAATTCACATCCTTGTTTTCCATCTGGACGGTCCCGAACACCAATTTCTCCTTTATGCATTTCCACTAGTGATTTTGCAATAGCGAGTCCAAGTCCAGATCCTCCAGATTGTGAACTTCTTGATGGATCTGTTTTGAAAAAGCGTTCAAATATTCGTAATTGTTCATCGTAGGAAATCCCATTCCCCTCATCACGCAAAGTGAATATAATTTGCTGTTTCTGTTTATTTTCCTCTACAATTAACTCAATTGTGCCACATGTAGGAGAATGACGAATCGCATTATGTAACAAATTATTGATCACTCGGGCTATTTTACATGGCATAATCCAAAGTTTTGGTAATGTATCCGAAACACGTAATTGCAGATCAATCTCTTTGTCTTTCAATAAGATAGCATGTGAATCTATTACTTTTAATAGAATACTATCTACATGTATTAAACTTGGATGAAATGCTTCTTGTCCAAGTTCTAACTTAGACAGTTCAAATAAATCATTAATTAATCCATTTAATCGTTGTATTTCGTTTAGAATTGTCGTTAGATACTGTTTTTTCATATCAGCATCTGCAATTAAGCCATCCTGTAACGCTTCTATCATCAATTGTATGCTAGCAAGAGGAGTTCGTAAGTCATGTGAAATATTCGCAATCAGCTCAGTACGTTCTTTTTCTCCTTTTTCTAACTTAGTAAAGCTTTCTTCTAATTTTTTTGCCATTTCTTGAAAAGATGTGGATAATTCTTTAAACTCTTCCGGTTCTTTCCCTATTATGTACATCGTTTCAAAATGTCTATCACTAAATTGTTTGGTTAATGCAATTAAATTCTGAATCGATCTCATAATAGGACGTGTCATTAACCAGTAAATAATCGTTGAAATAATGAGTGCTACAATCACGATTCCTATAAATAACCGTGTCTGTTCTGGTCTAAGTAACATTTGTCTTTCGCTATACCAGATAGAGATTAACATAATACCCGTACTTAATAAATTCATCAACAACAATTGATAACGTAACTTCATATTTCATTTCCTCCATCTGGCTCAAAGCGATAACCTATGCCCCAAACTGTATGAATCCAACGATTCTTTGTTGTATGTTTATCTAATTTCTCACGTAGGCGACTTACTAAAACTGTTACTGTATTTGTGCACCCTCCATATTCAAAATCCCAAATTTGTTCAAGAAGTTGGGATCTTGAAAATACTTGTCTTGGATGTTTTACCATTATATGAAGTACCTCAAACTCTTTCACTGTTAACTCAATTTCATGCCCACAAACAAATACACGTCTTTTTGTTGGGTCAATCTCTAAATCTTGGAATCTTATTATTTCTGATACTGGTTCTTGTATTTGTATTGTTGCTTGATTGCCCCTTCGTAATAAAATTTGTACCCTTAATACTAATTCACGAGGCGAAAACGGTTTTGTTACATAATCATCCGCGCCTATTGTTAATCCCAAAATTCGATCTCTTTCCTCTTGCCTAGCAGTCAAAATAATAATAGGAACATTAGAGTGTTGGCGAATTTCCTCACATAATTCCCATCCATCTTTTTTCGGCATCATCAAATCTAAAACAATGAGATCTGGTTGATATTGCTGAAATAAATTCCAACCTTCTTCTCCGTTTTCAGCGGTGTATACTTCATATCCTTCCCTTTCTAAGTACCGTTTGCATATTTCACGGATATTATCTTCATCTTCTATAATTGCAATTCTTGTTGTCATACATAAAATCTCCTCTGTTCCTTTATCAAAAATAAAAGAAATCTTTTTTGATTTACTTATAATATTGTAAAATGTTTTTTTCTAATTGCTAGTATTTTTATTTTACTAACGATTCATATGAAATTTATATTCGTAAGTTTATCTTAGTTTAAATATCTTGCATATTTCTTTCGAAAATGTAACAAAACTCTTTCAAAGGTTCTGTTGCAAAAATTAACATATATGCAACACTTGCCTTGGGCTTGATTTTTATAGCGTTACGACGTTGCATATATTACGTTGCAAATTAATCCCCAAAAATGATACGATATTTGTAGCAAAATAGAAAAACAGACTTATGCAACGTTAGGAGAGCAAAAAATGCACTACGCATATATTCGAGTATCTACTCCACAACAAGATTATACATTTCAGAAAAAAGAAATTCTTACATATTGTGAAACTAACAAAATTGAGTTGTTAGAAGAAAGTATTTTTGAAGAAAAGCAAAGTGGAAAAAATATGGAGAGAGAACAATTCCAAGTTCTTATGCAGCAACTACATCCAGGGGATACACTTATTGTTTATAAATTAGATCGTTTAGGAAGAAATCTTTCTGATATGATTCGGACTCATGAAAAGTTGATCAAAAATGATATTGGTGTTATTGCTATTAATGATAACATTGATACTCGGAAGAAAGATGACATGACTACTAAAGTAATGGTTACAATCTTATCTTTATTCGCTGATATTGAGCGAAACTATATATTGGAGCGAACACAGGCTGGTCGTATGAAGTATGTAGAAAATGGAGGGAAACTGGGGAGAACTCCTAAAATCAATAAGTCTAAAACTGATTTGATACTCGAGTTACTTGATCAGGGAAAAACGAAACAGGAGATTGCTAATTTTTTAAATGTTGACAGAACTACTATTTATCGTACATTAAAACGAAATGGTTATTAGGCAATTTATTGATGACGAGTACCATCTATTCTTTTATAGAATATATCTATTTCTAAAAAATTTGCATTCTTGCTTAAAGATTTTATCACAACGAAAGGAGCTAAATTATATCTTAGCTCCTCTTATTTGAAAATTATTTAATTATAAGGGCTACGATGCCTAAAATGAAAAGTAAAACAAATATTTTAACAACAAAATATTTAAGAATGTTATCTAATAAACCTTATAAACTTATAGTTTTAATTCAATCTATAGAAATCTTGCAACAAAAATACAATCGTGATGATCACCATTAAACCATTCACTGTAAGAGCTATTACAATCGATAATTCAGTAGTAGGTAATAACATGATACATAGTGAAACAATAGATGCAATAAAAGGAACAACTTTTCTTGTTCTTGTTATACAATATTTTTCGCTTTTTTTTAGTTGTGGCATAATTCTACCGATGATTAACAATAAAGGAGTGGTAGCTAAGATCCCTAACCATCCAAAAGCACTTTCGATAAACCAAGGTAAAAATGGCATGGCTGAAGAAAATATAAATAAGTTCAGTACTAACAGAAATAATTGTATGAGAGATTATCTTATGTGTATTTGTTGCATTTTGTTACACCTCAGAGAAATGAATAAAACTAAAATGGGTCATACAATCGGCATAAGCTGCATAATATGACCCACTCGCTCTTTATAAGAGATAAGGCTATTAGAAATCCGTTATTCTATTCAATTTTATTATATACTTTTCTTAGATATTAGTAACAATTCCCTCGTTGTTAGTTTCAATGTACCTCTGACCAAAACTATGATTATTAATATAACCCTTGAAGTTTTGGTAAAGTACACCATCAGGACTAAAGGCGTAGCTATTTCCTTCACGATTAAATATTCCATTTTTTGCTATTTGACCGCGTTCATGAGCTGAATCACTACTTGTTTCGAAGTAATATAATTTGCCATTGATTTCGTAGAAACCTGTTACCATTTCACCTTTATTGTTAAAATAGAATGTTTTACCATTCATGTCAACAAAGCCTGTCAGTAGAGCTTGTCCCTCGTGATTAAAGTAATATGTTTTCCCATCAATGTTTTCATGAGTATCGAAAGTAGAGAATGCTCCATTTTGGAAATAGTATTTTTTACCATCTGTTTCCTTCCAACCAGAATAGTATCCTCCTTCTTCTAAACTGTAATATATCAATGTAGGATGAGGTGCATCAATTTTAGAGACCCCAATTTTTCTAGGAGAACCACCCTTTTCAAAGAATAGCCCTTTCCCCTCAAAAATAGCAACCACTACGTCATCTAGAGATTCTCCATTGAGTTTAGAAGCTTTCTCAAGTACGCCTTTATCAGAAAATTGAAGAATAACATTTTGATCTTCTAGACGTATTTCCTTTTTATTGGCATTGTAATTTTGGAAGTAATAAATTTTCCCATCGATTTCTTGTAGACCTTTTTCAATAACCGCTCCAGAAGCATCAGAATAGTGTAGACCATGATGGTCTTCCGTCCATGTTGATTGTTTTACAGAACCGTCATTATTAAACTGATAATATTTTCCATCAATCTCAGTTCCATTTGTTGTGGTTAAAAGGAATGACTCTGGATTAAAGTAATATTTCTTACCATTAAATTCCTGCCAACCTTTCAATAAGAATCCATCGGAACCTGCATAATAATGATCAGAACCTAGGTTTACCCAACTGTTCTTTATCACATTTCCAGAAGAATCTTTTGCAGTCCATTTAGTAGAATCCTTTTCATCAACTACTATTTGTATTCCGTCATACTTCTGTTTCTCATTTTCTTTACCCGGATACCACTCTCTTAGCCAATTATGAATTTCACTGTTGGTTTTTCCAGTGAAACGAATTTCAGATTTGAAACTCCAATCCGTCCCGAATTGAGAAATATACTGATTACCAGCCAAACTTACTCCATTTTTGTTATTCAAACGGAATTGAAATTCACCCTGACCAGAATTCTCAATCTGAACAAGTTCAAACAATTCATTATCACCAATTGAATCAGAGTACTGAAGATTATTTCCTTCTTTTCCTGAAAGGTATTGTGAACCTTTTTTTACAAACACTTTATTCGACCCTTTTTTATAAGGAATAATTTTATAATTTTCACCACCATTTAATGTAATAAATGGTAATGCAATAGGTGTATCTAGACTCAATTTCGTATCTGCAAATAAATTTCCTTCTCGGGCCTTAAAATCCGCAAGCGCTTTAGGGTCATTCGTAACATAATTAGAAAGAACTTCTTTGTCTACCGGCTGTGAAGTAATTGTTGCAAGTTTTCGTTTTTCTTCTGGTAGTTTACTGAAAAGGTCTTCGTATTCATAACGAATATCACGCACACCAGAACTAAGAAAATAACCTGGGAATTCTTTTCGTTCAAATCTATCTGCTAAAACATTTTTACCACCGCTATTGTCGCTTTTTAGATAATAGGTTTTAAAATTCGTAAGTGAAACACCCGTATTTCCTTCATCTAATTGTTTTTGTGAAATATACAAAACATCATGTTTAGATAATTCTGGTTCATCAGGAGTTAAGTCTACTATTGTACCAGCATCTCTAATACGAATTTGTTCCCCATGTTTGATTGTTTTATATTCAACTTTCCCATTTGCATAAGCAATTTTAACCTTTTTGCTGAAATCTTTATTTTTATAGTAATCAAATGCACTAATACCAAATTCACCTTTTTGAAAAGTAGGAGCTTTATAAGCAACGTTTTCAAGACGAGCGGCATAACTGTTTTTTACATCTATTTCTTCTAACCATTGCCCAAATGGCTCTGCAAGAAACGCGTCATAGATTTTTCCAAATGTTGTAACAATAGTTCCAAACGTATCAACGTCTGCTTTTACCTTATTTTCCGTTAATGGACTTGCTAATGGGCTAGCGCTGAATAAAATCCCCATTGCAATTCCTACTGGAAGGACTTTCGGGATCCTTTTTTTGTACTTTTTAGTCATAATGTCATTCCTCACTCTGTATTTGTGTTTTTTCCTACTTATTAAACTGAATGTAATGTTCGGAAGTTCATCATAATCTAAATATCTTTCAAAAGACTTTCGTAAATGTTACAAAAGTCTTTCATGCAATTACAAAAAAAAGATTTTTGGTGAGTCTCTTAATATCGTAAATTATTAAACTCTACTATATATAAGATACAGCCTATACATCATTCATTTTATTGGCTTGCGATATTGTTCATTTAAAAAGATTTGTAATCCAGATCTCGTTCTATATAAATCCACTTTAATTTTTTAACATATAAGTCGCTGCTATCTAGCAATACAGCATGATTTGCACATGCTTGCTCCCTTTATTTTAAACCTCGCATGTGGCAGGAAAAG
>NZ_JBALQK010000124.1:15028-17340 GCF_036965845.1 Bacillus sp. JJ1127
CTAAAAGAAAGGGGTTTTTATGTCGGTTTTTAACTTGCATATATATGATTCATTTTATTCTCTCTTTACGATAGTGAGAGTTCCTTTGAGTGCATATCATTAGAAACCTTTTTAAAATTTATCGGTTTATGCATAAAAGAAATAGGTGCACTATCCCTAATATAAATGAGAAATCAAAATTCGCTTATTTTTCAGTCCTATTGGTAGAATAATGAAAGCCTTTTGTAACATTTACGAAAGGCTTTTGTAATAATTATGAAAGACATTTGAAAGATGTTTAAAGTAAGATAAGCTTATTGCGAATATATACGCAAACTACCTTATCAACTGTATATTATCTTTCTATTACCCTAAGTTAGAAAAATAAGATCGATCAAACCGAGCTCCCCCAAGCTCCTTTGAACTCAGCAAAACCCACAGAAAACATTCTTGTTCTCTGTGGGTTTTGTTATTTTTTGGAGATTATTAAGAATAAGTTCCTTTAAATTATATATATATTGATGTACTGTAACAATGTCAGTACATCAATATGCATTTCAAAAAAGAAAGATTGTGGGACGTTAAAAATAAAAAGGTTATATTCACCATTATCAAAAACAATCGATTTTGTTACAAAATAAATTATTTTGCCCCTAACCACAGCTACGCTGGTATTGGGCCGAGAAACAATGAAAAGGTTTTGTAACATTTACGAAAGACATTTGAAAGGTATTTAAATTAAGATAAACGCACCAATATTAATTTAAATATGTTGGTAATAGTATATTTAGAAAGCAAGGGACAAAGCCATGAAAGAAAAGATAAAGAGAAGTATAAAAAAAATTTCCCCTATAGGAATAGCAATGGGGATTGTATTCAGTTTTAACCCATTTACAAAACATAAAGCGAAAGCAGATGTTGATACAAGAGAAACGATTCTTACAACATTTGGAGATACCTATGATACGTTTCTAAAAGAGCCTTTTGTTATTTTTTTATCAGAACAAAGTGCTAAAAATGATTATACAGCTAACAATGAAAACCTTGCTTACAAAGCTCCTACTTTTAACAAAGGAGAATTTGGTATTAGTGTGTATGATTATTATAAAAATCAAAACTTTTCTAAGAGAATTAAAATTTTCTATAAGAATGGGAAAGTTGAATATAAAACGATAAAACATGGTCAACAACTTCTGATTAAGCAAGCTGGTATAATAGTAGACTTAAATCCAGATGCCTCAAATCTATATGAACGTGATGTGTATTATATTACACAAAAACAATTAGATGAAGGGAATACTGGTATTGCGCTTACAAATTGGCAAACATATTACTTAAAAAGTGACAATAGTGGTCAAATGAATGGTCCTTTAGCTCTAAAGTACATTAGACAAGAATTTCCAAATATAAAACCAGGTAATGCTTCTTTTGACCTAACGAAACTTTTTCATGCACTACCAGAAGAGAGGCGAAAACTGGCAACGATAACTTCGAATCCAGTAAAAAAATCTGAAATTTTTAGTTATACCTCTGATGAGCTTGCTGAGATAAAGAGACATAAGCTCGGCGTCGTTACACAGCATAAAAATGAAGAATATTCTTCTATTTCTGTGAAAATTAGAAACAGGGATAAGGTTTTGCGGACATGGGAGGATAGTACGAATGTTTCTGCTTCATCTAATTGGATCCCAGAAGATAGGAGCACATTTACAATTATTCCAATTGAAAAAGGATCTAATAAGGTGTTCATAGAAGCAAATGCAACTTATCTTACATCTGCAAATGGTGAGGTGGGCGTTACAGGATTTCGCGCTTATGGACAAGTATGGACACTTGTTAATTATGGATTTGAAAGCTTCTCTTTAAAAAATAACCACGGACAATATTTATCTGTTAACGGTACATCCGTATGTCTTACTGACAAGCCTGATAAAAACACTATGTTTGCCATTACTATTCAAAAAGATAAATGGAATGAGTGGTTAGCTAAATGGTATTCTAGCAAATAAAATGCAAGTTGATATAGCCTCTAGAAACTTTACAAATATTTTTAACGAGTAACGAACCAACAAGTCAATTTTCTGTACGTTAAGGAAATCGGCTACACAGATCCCTAAGTTATTTTTAATCAATCTTTATGTCAAACCAAAAATAATTAGCCCTTACGTTGCGTATATGTATTCAACGTAAGGTCCCTTTTAAATTCATATTTTAATTTTCTTAGTTAAGATAATTAACCAATGTTGGTGGTACGCCAAAAACACCCTTTTTAGAATACTAAAAATATTTCGTGTTAATAAAAAAGAAGATCTATCTATTCTATCTTATTTTTT
>NZ_JBALQK010000124.1:17484-20720 GCF_036965845.1 Bacillus sp. JJ1127
ACTAAGTCTAGTTACGCTACTAGTTATAGCAATAGCAATGAGAATTGTTACACAAGGAATTAGCTGTATCCATAATGCTTTTTTCGCATGATATTTCACTTTTTCTTCCGCTATAAGGTAAATAATAAGTGGTAATATAATTGGTGCAAAAAAGTAACTAAAATAACTCAAAGAAGATAAGATATGATTCCCTTTCATGATGTTCACCTCTAAAAAATTTATTATGACTTCTTATATCTTTATTATTACATTGAAATACTATATGAACTATCTAATAACCTTACATAAAGATGACAGTTCTGTAAGGTTATTAGATAGTTTATCAATCATTTGAACCTATATGGGCTACATGAAACATTGTAAGTTGGGTATTTTCTGCATATACATCAATGTGAGTATCTGAGCCTGATTTATCCGGCGATATTCCAAGTGCTTCATAAATGTCTTTTACAATACCTAATCAAGTAATACCTACATCTACTACCATACCTATCCCTGCGCTAGCCTTATTTTCTGCAATAGAAGCCATGGAAAAAAGAATACCTAATGCTGCTGTCGCAGGAATTACCTTCTTTCCAATTCCAGTTGTTTTAAATGTGTTTTTCATTCTGTCGTCCTCTCTTTGTGAAACTTTTCACTTTTAAATTGATATTTAGAAGTTCATCTTACTTTCAATATCTTTCAAAAGTCTTTCATAATTATTACAAAAGACTTTCATTTATTTTAATTTGGGTTCTGTTGCAAAGTTTTTTAAACTAAGCTATATTCTAGAAAAATGAAACGAGGAGAATGACAGATGGGATATTTTAAAGGAAAACAATTCAAACAAGACATTATTTTAGTAGCCGTCGGCTACTATTGTCGTTTTTCTTTAAGCTATCGCGATGTATCTGAAATCCTGAAGGAACGTGGTGTTTCGGTTCATCCGACAACCATCATGCGCTGGGTTCATGAATATGGCAACTTGATCTACCAAATTTGGAAGAAGAAAAATAAAAACGTACAATTGTCTTGGAAATTGGATAAGACTTATGTAAAAATCAAAGGAGAATGGCGTTACCTATATCGTGCAATTGATAAAGAGGGTTACACATTAGATATTCAACTGCGTAAAAAGCGAGATCATCAGGCCGTATATGGCTTTATGAAAAGATTAGTGAAAAAGTTTGGAGAACCAACGGTTCTAACAACAGACAAAGCTCCAGCATTACTCTGTGCGTTTAACAAATTAAGGGGAAAAGGCTTTTATAAACATACAATTCATTGCACAGTCAAGCATTTGAATAATCTTATCGAACAAGACCATAGACATGTAAAGCGACGTTTTGCCAAATCCGCAGGATTTCAAAGTCTTCGCCATGCTTCACGTACCTTGAAAGGAATCGAAACGATTCACGCCATACATAAACGAAAACGCAGTTTGCAACCAAACTGCGTTTTTTCAACATACAATGAATTACGGCAATTACTTAAAATTGTATAAAATCCATCTGTAATCAGCCCAGTTTTTTATCTGTTAAGAAACTTTGCAACAGAACCGTTTAAATTGATACACTCTTAAAAATAGTACACTGTTATATTAGTAAGCGAATTATTCGCTCTTACTTGTGAACGATTTTATTATTTTTCCAATCAATTGTATAATTATCTATAGCTTGCTTAACGCCCTGATCTTTCTCATTTTTTCCAATCCAACCTTGAAGGGCAATATACATTAAACTATAATGATCTTGTACCCTAGCATGTTTTACAGATAAATCAGTTGAAGTTTCATTTTTGTCTGCAATTACAACCGCTAATGTACTTGGTTGAAAACCAAATCTTACTAGAGCTGGGAATTCATCATTAGATATAAAATTGTTTGTTGCATGAATGATTGGATCAGTACGTGAGCTCATAAATAACTCATTACCATACAAACCATTCCATGAATCTCTAGTGTAAAATCCATATCCTCTATTATCAAATTTACTAAATTCAACTGTCCAATCTACTTTTTTATCCGTAGAATTTTCTAAAAATGTTTTATAATCTGGTTGGTCATATGTTACAGTATTTGACCAAGATGCACCAACTGATGGTTTTATTAGACCTGATGATGGATCTCCTGCTTTAATATCTAAACTTCCCCCTACATTATATGAAACTGTAGAAGATACCTTTTTTGTTTCTATTGCATTTTGGGGTGCAACGTTATAAAATTTTGCACTATCATTACTTGTAATCTCTAATCCTGTTTTAAAGGCGGATGGCCACTCTAAACGAGCATAAATACCACTATCGTCGTCAGGGGTACGATAAAATCCTGAACCTATATTACTTCCTTCTGTAGAAATAATGGCATATTTTTTATCAGTATTTGGATCATCAATAAATGAAACTTTTATTGAATTCTTTATGTTTGTTGTGGCATTATAAGTTGTATCTAAACTATTTATAACTTGTGCACCTTTTCCAATGTCTTGAATTGAATCAGCATGTACAGATGAAAAATTAAATGCTAATGAACCACTAACAACAGTAGTAGCTAGCGCTAAAACTTGTACCATTTTTTTAGTTTTGTTCATGTTTTTCTTCTTAGTAATCATTTTCAGTCTCCTTCCATATTTCTTATAATTTATATTAATAAATTTATCTTAGTTTATATATCTTTCGAAAACCTTTCATAAATGTTATAAAAGTCTTGCGAAAATATAATAAAAGTGTAACACTACATCGTTAGCAAGCTAAGAAATACATTTTCCACAAAACGAAAAAACCTATTAGGGGTCACCTTATCAAAAAATAGAAAATTGGACGATTAGGCACATTTTAACCGGTTCTCTGTATGTTAAGGAACTGGTTATTTAGTTTAAATAATGGAGTAGTTTTTAAACAATAATTTTGACTATGTCAGTACATTTACATCCGTTCCTTGCGTAGTAGAATAAGATTCATAAGGAAATTCTTGATAAGGTCCTGTAGGAACCTGAGGAATAGGAAGACCATTTCGCTCAACTTGCGCCGCCGACATAGGTGCTTTTCCTTGTTGAGCACTGATGATTACTGGAAGACTTCCTATATTCGTATTTGCAGAAGAAAATCCTGGTGCTACTAATAAAGCTGTACTTAATACAAATGCTACAGGAACTACCTTTGTTAATTTCTTAATGTTACGTTTTTTTCATAATATAACCTCTTTTCTGTTCAATTTAAAATAAGACAATGTACATATTACCCATAGATCTATTTACCAA
>NZ_JBALQK010000125.1:0-1584 GCF_036965845.1 Bacillus sp. JJ1127
TTTAAAAAAAGACTACATCTATATATGGATGTAGTCTTTTTTTAAAGAACTTTGATTATTTGTTTTTGGGGGTATTGATTTTTTCAGTGTATAGAAGTTTTTCAACGTAATGTTTTGAAATAACCAGAGGTTGTGTGTTTGAACTATTTTTAAATTTTGTATAACTTGGTTTTTTAATTGGTGTTGTTATAGTTTCTGCAAATTCATATGGGTAATTAATTTTAGATTTGTCTTCAAACATATAGATAGCTCCTTTTTAGGATATTGTTAAAGAGTTGTACTATAATACAATATGTTTATATATTTTTTTGGGGACTAGATATGTATTAACCAATTTACATTGGAATATCATCAGATGATTTGGTTGGACTAGTTGTTTCTGTTAGTAACTATGAAGCTTTTATTATTAAGATTTCACTCTTTTTTTTGCTGTCCCATTACATAATAAAGGCTAACAAATGTAAACAAAGAACCATGGAAATTGTTCTACGGTTCTTTGTTGAATATAGCAGTTCTTATTTAGTGTTCTATTTAACTATACATGTAAAAGTATTGCTATTTTTGTAAGTGCTCACTTATAATAAAGGTATATATTTATAAAATTTAATATTATAATAAAAGGAGGTATAATATGGAGATCGCAATGGCAGTTTTAAAATTTATAAGTGGAGTAATTCCATTAGTACAGGAGTTTTTAAAAGTGTTTATGTAAGTTCATTATTCAGTAATTATTTATAAAAACTATCATATAAATGATCTGTATTTCAAGGACGAATTATTGATGTACAGATCATTTGTCTGAGTAAATTAAAAAAAGAATCCCAAAAGGAATAAGGGATTCTTTTTTTAGTTTCTGATAATATTGTATCAATTGAATGTAGAGGGTAATTTAGTAAGAATTTAAATATGTGAACCATTAGTTTACATGTATTAGATTAATGGTTTCTTTATTAATTAGGGGTTTATATGTAATGATTTCTTAGAGGTGAATGATATGAATTTAGGTTCGCAATTGAAAAAAATTCGTGAATCAAAAAGCTTTTCACAAGAAGATGTGGCTCGAAAGGTTGGAGTGACTAGACAAGCTGTTTATAAATGGGAGAGTAATAAAAGTTATCCTGATATTGATAATTTGATTTTACTTAGTGAATTATATGAGGTAACAATTGATGAGTTAATAAAGGGATCAGAGGATGCTAGGGAGGAGTTAGATAAAAAGGATAAGGATGAGTGTGAGGACGATGATGATGAAAATGATTTTGGCTTTTTTATAGGTATTGCTCTTATATTTATAGGGATATTTATTGGATCTGAAGGAATTTCTTTATTTATAACCATATTGGGAATGCTGATTATGGTATTTTATAGTGATGTGAAAAAAGCAATCATTAATGAATTTAAAATAAAAAGAAGACCGAACTAGATTGTTTTTCTAGTTTGATCTTCTTTTTGTTGATGTGATGGAACTTCAAGTATGTAGAAATTTTAAAAAACCTCTTCATAGTATTAAAGGGACTTTTCTCACACAAATGATCTGTACATCAATTTATTTTTGATATACAGATCATTTGTATGATAATTTTT
>NZ_JBALQK010000126.1:0-5506 GCF_036965845.1 Bacillus sp. JJ1127
GTCCTTATCTGGACACGCCGATTTGCCAACGTAAAGAATACCAATCATGTACTTGTCCCATTGGGACAATATCTATAGGAGTATTTGTCATATATACATTGATACCGCTAAGTCGTTTACTACGAGCAGAATACTTCGTTCCTTTCTTTTTTTCTCTTACAGCCTGATCTTGTAATCGTTTTTGTTGCTGTTCTTCTGTAAGTCGATGAACAATTACACGAGCTGGCACTTTATCAATCATTCCTACATAAGCATCAGATATTTCGTATGTTTGCCCTGGTTGAAGAGAATTCATTAATGCCTCCATATCTATCTGTTTATATTCTGTTTTCTTCTTTAGTTTTCCGTTTTGATAATAATCAGGATTAGGATTTTTTTGATAAATACGTGTATTTGATTTAATACGAGAGGTATAGTAAGCCTTTTTATCTTGTATATGTTGAAGATCTTTCAGATGAAAATAGCCTAAATCTCGAATACACAAATCATTTTCTTTCACGGTTGGAACACACAGAGAACCATAGGTTCGATCATGTTGTTTTCCTGGACCTGTATGAATATGTAAAAACTGTCCACTTAATAGATCATACTCCAATTGAATTTTTAATCCCGCTGTATGACTACATCCCCCAGCACCTGGATAAGCGCTTGAAAAGGAATCAGGTAGTTGAAATGCCGTTGAATCTAAAATACGAATACGCTTAAAAATAGAAGTATATGTAGAAGAAATCGGCATAGATGAAACCAATTTTTTGTTTAGAAGTTCGGCTAATATGTGTTGTAAAAATTGAACAGCTGCTTGATTAAACCGTTGATTCAGTCCCTCAGGACTGATGAGCACTTCTGTTGATGATTCTAAACGGCTAGATAACTGAGTTAAAGAAGTCGTAGCGATATTTTGGCTCATCCATACACATAAAGCGACTAAATCTTTTGCTTGGTACTTACTGGTTCGTTGCACAAAACCAACATCTTTAGCAAGATCTCGTAAGGTATTTGGGGATAAAAAGCTTTGAATCTCTTGAGCGAACAGCTGTAATTCATCGGATACAGAAATAGACATAAAAAACGCCATCCTTTCCTATGATTCTACAGAAAGCATAGCGTATTTTTTCATTTTAGGGGGGATTTTGTTTTCTTAGCTTGATAGCGATGTGGCGATACCCCTAGAAGAGCTTTTAAAAGCATTTATGTAAGTTTATTATTTAGCTATTATTTATAAAAATTATCATACAAATAATCTGTATTTCAAAGATGAATTATTGATGTACAGATCATTTGTGTGAGTAAAAGAAAAAAGAATCCCAAAAGGAATGAGGACTTTTTCAGTCGCCTCATGTTTATGGGATTCTTTTTTTACTTTCTGATGTTATTGTATTAATTAAATATAGAGGGTAGCATAGTAAGGATTTAAATATGCGAACCATTAGTTTACATGTATTAGACTAATGGTTTATTTCTATCCAATTACTTACGTCTTTAATCACAAATAATAACTTCTTCTGTCAGTTTAAACCCTTGAAAAAGGTAAATTATTCACCAATATAAATGTAGCAGCTCTTACCATTAGCTCTTGGTCCTCCCATTTTTATTTTATATCGGCCTTTATCAAACGCAGATTCCCCATTTACATCTTTGACCAATTTATCTATCTCTTTGTCTAGATTTAAATCAGGGTATATCATAGTAATCCATCTTTTCGTCAATTCAATAGATGCTTTATGATCTGTGAAGAAAATAGAAAAATTATTCCCACCCTTTTCATCTAAACTCAATGGATACCACTCTTCATTTTCTTTTAACATTTTAGATGAAGTTAAATGTAGTATAGCACTTGTCTCCCAATACTTTATATCTAGATCATATTTCACATTTATATCATTAATGAGATCCTGTGCCTCTTTAGATATAGATTTACTATACACGGGAACATGGTCAACAATCGATTTATCAAAAGTAAAATCATCTGTCACCATGGATCTCGGTATTCCCAGCGGCATCACTTCAGGTTGCCCCGGCTTCTCTAACTTACTCATTGCACTATATAGAAACTGCGCAAACTGCTCACGAGTTACTACTTTTTTAGGCTCAAATAAATTGTCACCCGTACCTACAACAATTTTGTTCTCTTGTAGGGCACTAATCGCCTCAGTAGCCCAATAATTTTTTTCTACATCATTAAAAGTAGTAATAGATTGTTGCTTTAAATTAAATGTTTTTTGTAAAATCACCGCTAACTGTTCACGAGTTAAAACATCATCTGGTCCAAATTTATTATCCCAATACCCATTCCCATACTCATAATACCCATACCCATTCATAAGACCAGACCATGTAACAGCATAAATCTCTTTTTCAAACATAGTACCTTTTACATCTGTAAATTGATCTTCAAACCTATCACCTACAAGTAATGGCTGTAGATACACATATAGCAGACGAGCTGCTTGCCCTCGTGTGATATTATCGCCTAATCCAAACATTCCATTTCCATAGCCAGCTATAATTTGTTTATCTTTTAGATGCATAATTGCATCATAAGCCCAGTGACTTGTAGGAACATCTTTAAATGTTGTGTCTGCTTGTACATTCGCTAACGATGTTAATGTCGTCGTAGCAAGTGTAGCTCCTATTAAAAGCATTTTTGTTAGTTTCATACTGCAATCCCCTTATTTCTATAATTTCTCTTTACAAACAATTTCGGTTACCTTATATAATTCCTTTCCTAACATATTAATACTAACATGGATTCATATAATTCATATATAATGATAATAAAATTAATCTCATTAATACATTGATAACCTCTGTTCTACCCTTGGAATACATATGAAAAAAGTGACAATAATCAAATGAACAGTGTCAGCCATTTATTTGATTTAAACAACTTATCTTTACGCAATAAAACAGGAGTGCGAATTATGCTTTCACACTCCTTCCCAGGGTAGCACCAACATAACGCGGATTCTGTACGCTAAGACTATAATCCTTGATATGACAATGGTTGCATAATAAGAACCGAAAACGGTCGTTTAAGGAACTTTATTGAATTCTAATCAAACTAAGAGAAATATGGCCAAAAAACAGTTCCAAAACTCATTACCAAAAACAAAGTATCATACCAAATATCAAATGCCGTTTATGAAACCTTCTTATCGTACGGAAAAACCAAGTTTTTTAAATAAAAAATTCCTTAGCGTACGAAATTCGCGTTATGTTGGCGGGACCCCTTTAAGAAAAAATAATCAATAAAAAGCTAAACATCTTCTTACATAAAATAAAAAAGAGTCCTAAATTAATAGGACTCTTTTTTATTTTATGCCGAAAGTAAACTTTTAAATATTAGTTTACTTTCATTTCCCTTTGAATATTGAGTTTCCGCTGTTTTTCCATATTTCGAAGAAAATACCAACAAAAGTATACATTCAAATCGTTTATTTTATTAAAATTATGGAATGATGCTTATTTTCGTTCGTTATGTTTGTTTATTTTGTTAACACAGGTTAAATTCATATACTGTAGTAGATTACTAGAAAGGAAGCGTATACATGACAAGCTGTATTCTATTCGTAAATGGCCAACCTTTTTTAGTTGTCTCAGTAGCTGGAATCGAAGTTGCTAGACTTGAGATTTCTCTTGAAGTAGCATTAACTTTAATAGCATTAAGAATTCTAATTCCAAAAGAGGGCTTCGGCTCTCTTTTTTTATTTATCCTTATCTTCCCTTAACAAATAAGACCAGAAAATTCTTGAACAAAAAAAAGTGCTTTTTCTCAAAGCACTCTTCCAAAGGAATTTACCGATCCCGACGGTCATCGCGATCGAAGTCACAATCACGGTTACGTCTGCAACGGCATTCGCTAATAATTTCTTTATTATATAAAGAATCTCAAGTCAAGATCACGGTTACGTCTGCGACGACGGTCATCAAAATCTCTATGTCTGCGTCTACAGAACACTAAATCATCCCAAAATCTATCACAATCTCTGAAGTTCTCAAAACGACGATCATCTCTCATGAATATAAGTTCCCCCCTCATATTAAATAGGATTCATTATATTCTACGTTTAAAAGTAGAAAACAGCTTGTTTACTAGTCTATCTTCTTTATCTATTTTCATTAACAACAAACAAGACGTCACCCAGATCACAGCAGCATCTACGATAATTTCTATTGGGAGTTACCATACATGCCCATCAAGTTAACATAACCTATCATTATCAATAGCAAAATAAGTCTCAATTGTTATCCATGACTCCTAAACAGAAGTAATTATTACCGTACCCGATAAACGAAATTATAGGTAGTTACAACATGCTTACTCGTTTCATACAATATATATTGGTTAGATGACTACTCTTTTATAAAAGGAGGTGCAACAAATGATGCCTTATTCTAGTATGCCATCTCAAATGTATTCAGGACACATGATGCCTTATTCTGGTATGCCATCTCAAATGTATTCAGGACACATGATGCCTTATTCTAGTATGCCATATTAGATGTATCCAGGACATATGATGCCTACAGACAGTCAAACACCTCAAATGATACCCCACCCAGTTCCTGTTGTTGCAAGATAAGCAGCACGTAATCAAATTAAAATAACCTAACAACCTACATTAGCAACAAAACATTAAGAAAAGGCATTCCAAATATGGAACACCTTCTTTTATTTTGTAAAATCATCAACTTAAACCCATTTTTCAAATATACCCTTCAACAATCTGAAATATTCCAATTAACATAACCCCACTTATCAGCAATCAATGTATCTAGAAACCTATGAAAGTCCCTTCAGATCTTCTAAAGAAACTTTTCGTTCACATAATTTTCGTTATTGGAAGTTGTTTTTATAAGGCGTACTGCCAACATTTTAACGAAAATATACGCTAAGCAAAATTCAACATAAGAAAACGTTGATTTTACTACTCTAAGCGATATTATCAATCTCAAAAACGTAGGTATTTGAGACAAATGCACTTCAATGTAAAAGGTTCTGAAAAGAGCTTAAATAGTGTCTCAAAACTTATCTTTAAATCAAAATGTCAATTCAAATCGTGTTATTGGGTTTTGAGAATCCCTTAGCGTATAAAAACGTTAAAATGTGCGTGCTACCCCTATATAGGGTTCCGATCACATTTAATTTTTAAATAAACTAAAAAAACCTTTCCGTTTTTGTTTCTGATTTTGTCTCTGTATATCTCTAATGTTTTCAAGCAATAATTGATCTCGTTTCTCTAACTTTTTCTCTATAAGGGGTCACCATACATGCCCATCAACTTAAGAATTTTATAACACCCCAAAAACAAGAAAATATATATTTACAGTAATTTATAAGGATTAAACATTCTTCTATCACATAATAATTAACTCTTGAAAATTGATAAAAAATTTAATGCACGGTTATATCAATATGCTGTTGTAAAGATTAAAGGAGTGATATTAACTAAATATTTACAAATCTTAATTTCGAGATATAATAAGTTTAGAGTGAAAAAATACA
>NZ_JBALQK010000127.1:0-5141 GCF_036965845.1 Bacillus sp. JJ1127
CCATCACTCATGTAATAAAGAGGGGGATTTTCAATGAAACTTACGATCTATTTTGATGGACAATTTTGGATTGGAATAGTTGAAATGATGGAAAATAATAAGTTGAAGGTATGTAAACATACTTTTGGATCAGAACCAAAAGATAATGAAATACTGGATTTTATTTTTCATGATATGATTCTGTTATTAAATCGTACATCAGGTGTTAAAAACTCTATTGATAAAAGAAAAAATAAGGCTATCAATCCTAAAAGATTAATAAGATTAGCAGCCAAAGAAATGAAAAATCATGGAGTTTCTAACAAATCTTATGAAGCATTGAGAATAGAATTAGAACAAAAAAAGAAAATGAAGAAATGTATTACACGTCAAATGAAAGAAGAATTAAAAGAACAAAAGAGACAAATGAAAATTCAAAAACGGAAAGCAAAACATCGAGGGAAATAAAAGAACATCCGCTAATTTAGCGGATGTTCTTTTATCCTCGAAAACGGCGATAATATTTTATATGTTCATGATTTAAAGGAAAACTTGAAAGAGAGCCATTTGATTTCACCTAAAAATATCCATGATTTTGCACTCACATCCCTTACATGAAAAGGGGTTTAATACATCTGAATCCTTTCTATACTGATTAGTAATGATGGATAGCCAAGTACGGAATTCTTTATGGTGGGTAAACCCCTGTCCTAAAAACTGTGATAGAGGAATTGGTGCACATGACTTTGTATTTATAACTCCAGCTAAATAAGGATAAAAAAAAGCCCTAGAGGGGGACTCTAGAGCTACTAACAGGGAAATAAAAAAGACAAATGGTAGAGAATGACTTCCTTAGATGTTACAAGTTTAACACGTAAATTATAAAAACGTTATATAAGTATTTTACGAAATTATGAACATATGACAGGATTTGTTCTTGTCATCATGGCTGAGAACTGAATCTGTCTGTAATACCAACTACCTAACCAGTTCTCGACTGTGATGATGCACATAGCATCGATTTGAAAAATGGAAGCGAAGAATGATTTCCAATTTTGATATAACTTCTTCATAACTGCTTGATTCACTTGTGATGGTAGATTTATATAGTCTTGTTACTTCATTGTTTTAAACAAACAATCTAGGAAGTTATAGGATAGGAAGGATCTCTCTTTTGTCGGTAGCGTAAACAGATTACACTTGATTTCTTTCCGTTCTTCTGCCGGCTTTTCTTTCTGCTTTTGCACACGTTTTTGATACGTACGAAGTTGATTTTCATTCATGATTTCAATATATGCTTGTAATGTATGGAGAACTTCTTGTTGAAGGGGATATAGAGTTTTCTTGCCCATTTTCTGATAAAAAAGTATTGCTATTTTTGTAAGCGCTTACTATAATAGAGGTATAAAGATTTATAAAACTTAATATTACAATAAAGGAGGAGTTAATATGGAAATCGCAATGGCAGTTTTAAAATTTATAGGTGGAGTAATTCCATTAGTACAAGAGCTTTTAAAAGCATTTATGTAAGTTTATTATTCAGCAATTATGTATAAAAATTATCATACAAATGATCTGTATTTCAAAGACGAATTATTGATGTACAGATCATTTGTGTGAGTAAATTTAAAAAAGAGTCCCAAAAGGAATAAGGGATTCTTTTTTATTTAACGTATTTCCGAAAGAAGTCCCCATCTTCAAGCGCGTGACGTGCAAGAGCCCAGCGGTAAGATGGGGATGAATTTTGGTTAGGCATAGCCTAACTGATTTGTAAGAATTGCCAATGTTCCTGATAATACTCTAAAAGACATTGAGCATGATTGAAGGGCATTAAGGTGGAGGCGGCATTTCCCATTTGCTTCCGCATTTTTTCATTATTTACATGAAAAGTGGCATGAATTGATAAAAAGAGATGATGCCAGAACATGTGCCAAGGCACATACCTACAAATACATCTGATGGATAATGAAGCCCGAGATAAATGCGAGAAATTCCAACACATAGCGCTACTGGAAGTAAAATGACCATTAAGTTTGGATGATAGCAAATAAGTGGAACGAAAACAGAAAAAACAGCTGTTGTGTGACCAGATGGGAAAGAATGATCTGTTAACGGATGCAATGGGTATTTTGCATCTTGGATGGTTAAATACGGTCGTTTCCGCGGATACCACCTTTTTAATAGTTGTACAGGAATATGACTAATCGCTAGTGACAAGCTGGCAGCAATAGCTGCATGATGGAGGAGCTCTTTTGAAAAGATAAGAAGGCACAACGCTAGTGAGATAGAAAAGGTTGCACCACCAATATGTGTAATGGTACGGAAAAAGATATTTAATGTTTTTTGATCAAAGTAACGGTTAATTCCTTGAAAAATGTAACATTCTATTTTATATAAGGAGCTGACGGATTTAGCTTTCATGTAATCTCACCCCCTCATTTACATATATATTGAGATATTATTTTCTATTGTAATAACATTTTATTGAGGGAATAATAAGATTTTGTAAAGAAAACGTTATGGTTTTAATGAAAAAAGCTGCCAATATAACGGCAGCGAGTGGAATTATTTTTGCAAGGATTTATAGTATTGTCCTTTTTTAACATACTGTCTGCGAATACGCTCCATATCTTTTCGGTCTTCGTCTGTTAATTCGCGAATCACTTTCGCGGGACGACCGAATGCTAATGTATTAGGTGGAATTTTCTTACCTTGTGAAACGAGACTACCGGCACCAATGAACGCACCTTCGCCAATTTCAGCACCATCTAAAATAATAGATCCCATCCCAATTAAAGCATCTTTTTTTACCGTGCAGCTATGTAAAATAACTTGATGCCCAACTGTAACATCATCTTCTAGAAGAAGAGGGTACTGTGGACTTTGGTGAAGTGTACATTGATCTTGTACATTTACTCTGTTTCCAATGATTGTTGGAGACACATCGCCACGAATGACAGTATTAAACCAAATGCTTGATTCTTCACCAATTGTGACATCACCTGTAATCGTAACGTAGTCAGCGATAAAAGCACTACTCGCAATTTTCGGATTTTTATCTTTATAAGGATATATCATGTAAAGCCTTCCTTTCCTAGAAACTAGTTTTAGTGTATCAAATTATGAAAAAGAGTGAAATGGAGGAGTTTCGTATGTGGAATTATGAAGCGGAAACGGCAAAAGCTGTAATCGTAATTGTACACGGTGCGATGGAATATCACGGACGTTATGAAGGGATTGCAGAAATGTGGAATCATTTCGGTTATCATGTTGTTATGGGGGATCTTCCAGCTCATGGAACAACTTCAAGAAATAGAGGACATATTGACTCATTTGATGAATACATAGAAGAAATAAAATTATGGGTGAAGGAAGCAAGAAAATATCGAGTGCCTATTTTTTTATTTGGACATAGCATGGGCGGTCTTATCGTTATTCGGATGATGGAAGAAACGAAGAGAGACGATATAGACGGCATTATATTAAGTTCGCCATGTTTAGGAGTTTTAACTGTACCTGCCGCACCGCTTCGAGCTGTTTCAAAGTTGTTAAATATTTTCATGCCAAAATTACAATTCCCAACAAATCTTACAGTCGAAATGTCAACAAGAAATAAAGAAATTCGCGATGCGATGGAAAATGATTCATTGTTCTTGCGCAAGGTGTCAGTTCGTTGGTATAGTGAATTGATAAAATCTATCCAGATTGCTCATGACAAAATTGATGAGTTTCCAGACGTTCCGCTCTTGCTAATGCAGGCTTGTGAGGATAAACTTGTAGATAAAACACGTGTCCGTAAATGGTTTGATAACTTAAAGGTTAGTGACAAGACGTATAAAGAATGGCCGAATTGTTATCATGAGTTATTAAATGAGTATGAGCAAGACGAAATTTTGAACTATATCAAAGCATTTACTGAAGTACATGTCAATAACATAATAGAAACAAATAAATAATGAAGAGAAAGTTTTCTTCTTTATTATTTGTACATTCAATAGAGGAGATGAAGGAAGAAGTGAACGTACCGAGTAATCCCATAACGCTCATGGCGAAAGTATACCGTGATGTGTTTCCGGTAGTACACCATGAGCTAGCGATGTGGAAAGAGCGTGCCTACCATATTCCGAATGATGAGCTTCATAGTCAAGCTATTGCAAGTATTGAACATAAAACGTTTCATTGTGAAGGCGGTGGTATTTTAGCGCTGCTTGCAAATGAACACCGTGAGGAATGTATTCGTTTTATTGTGGCGTATCAGACGATTAGTGACTACTTAGACAACTTATGTGATCGCAGTACATCGCTTGATCCGAATGATTTTGCTGCATTACATGAATCGATGTTAGCAGCATTAACGCCTGAAAGTGAAGGAGCGAATTACTATCGTTATCGAGATGATCAAGATGATGGTGGTTATTTAGATGAACTTGTTGCAACATGCCAAGATGTGCTAAGAAAAACAAAGCACTATAATAAGATTGCCCCAATCCTTCATGAACTTGCTTGTTATTACTGTGATTTGCAAATTCATAAGCATGTGAAATTAGAAGAGCGAGAACCACGTTTGCAAACATGGTTTGAGGCTCATAAGGAAAATGTACCGCCAATGAGTTGGTTTGAATTTTCAGCATGTGCTGGATCGACACTTGGAATCTTTTGTCTCGTGGCATATGCATTTCATGATGAATTACTTGATGAAGATATTGCGAAGATTAAACAAGGATATTTCCCTTACGTCCAAGGTCTTCATATTTTACTTGATTATTTCATCGATCAAGAAGAAGATCGCATTGGCGGGGATTTAAATTTCTGTAGTTATTATGAGAATGAGCAGGTCATATTAGAGCGAATGAAGCATTTTGTGAAAGAAGCAGAAAGAAGTATTGGAGACTTACCTCATGCAAAGTTTCATCGTTTAATTAGCCGCGGGCTACTAGGAATTTATTTGTCAGATCAAAAAGTATCAGAGAAAAAGAATATGCAACATATGGCACGGCGCATTGTGAAATATGGCGGTTTTACTTCACGGTTCTTCTATTGGAACGGGAAGATATACCGAAAGAAAATGGCGCAGTGATAAAGGAGACCGCTCTTTTTAGGAGTGGTCTTCTTTACTATATATACATCAATTAAAAAATTGACATAAAACCCCTCTTTTTGGG
>NZ_JBALQK010000128.1:0-1531 GCF_036965845.1 Bacillus sp. JJ1127
ACTTCCATTAGTTCAAGAACTTTTAAAAGCATTTATGTAAGTTTATCATTCAGCAATTATTTATAAGAATTATCATACAAATGATCTGTATATCAACAATGAATTGATATGCAGATCATTTGCGTGAACAATGCACAAAAAATCCCCACACAAAGTGCAGGGATCAAAAGTAAACCTTTCATTTAGATGAACAACTTCATAGTAATACATTCATTCTCCGCCAATTTGATCTGTCTGTAGGGATTAACCGAGACACATGTAAAATTAGGTCACAGGAATACATAATTTATTTCAGTTGCTAAGATAGAAAATTCTAATATAGTTGTTTAAAAAAGATGGTGTGATTTGGAATTTTACACCATCTTTTTTTGTTATCCTGTATAATAAAAAAAGAATATTTCGATAGTTTTCGAGTGTGAATAAGGACGGCTATTTGAAAGGAGTGATGTTTGATGAAAAAACAGAAGAAAATAAAATATGAGGTAAAAACAATTTGAGTATGCGTATCATGCCTCTATAAACTACGTTCGCTCAAAGTTAGGAGCAGCTCGTGATAAATATCGCAATAGGAAAAAATCAATACCCTATAACAATAGCTGAGTATCATAATTTTAATTGGTTAAAGGATGTAGAAGTGTTTACTGTTTTTGATCAGCACGATTCAGGTAATATTAGCTTTGGTATTATTGAAAATGGGCAGCGTTACTTTTTGAAGTATGCTGGTGCACGCAATTTAGAATACAAGGGCAATGTAGAGGATGCAATCCAACGATTAATGAAGGCAAAAGAAGTGTATGAACAAATTCAACATCCTTTGCTAGTCTCATATATTAATTCCATTCAAATGGAAAATGGATTTTGCTTAAGGTTTCATTGGGTTGATGTGGAATGCATGCACAACCATTGGGATTTTACACCGTATGAAAAGTACCATGCACTACATTCACCGTTTGTGAAGCTAAGACAACTATGTGTGACTAAACGACTCAGCATATTGACACAAATTTTTGAATTTGCAGCGTATGTTGAGTCATTAGGATACGTCATGGTTGATTTTTATGACGGTAGCATTTTATATAATTTTGAGCAATCAAAGCTTACGATTTGTGATATTGATTTCTTTCAAAAAGCACCTGTATTCAATAAAATCGGGGAGGATTTTTGGGGATCAAGTCGCTTCAAAGCACCTGAGGAATACGAACTACATGCACAAATTACAAGTGAAACGAATGTGTATGTATTAGCAGGAATTGCTTTTGCCTTTATAGGTGGAAAAAGTGATAAAGGCTATGAAAAATGGGAAAGTACACAAGACTTATATAATGTATGTAAAAAAGCTCTACATAAAGAAAAAGCTAAAAGATATCCTACTATTCAAGCATTTTATGAAACGTGGCTTGCATATATAGAATAAATAATCAGAGGCTAGTTTTCATTAAGACCCTTTAAAATTATAGAACTTTATTATTCTTCAAAATAACAAGTTGCTGCACTATTATTCAAATTTCAAATAATTTTAATGGCCTACTGT
>NZ_JBALQK010000129.1:0-5705 GCF_036965845.1 Bacillus sp. JJ1127
CCATTGCGATTACCAATCCCATACAACTACAAGAATACGATCAAAGCGGTGAATTTTGCATCAAGCAATTTAGAAAGAAAAAACGCTCCCTGCATGAAGCAACCGCAAGAAAAGGAAGAAAAACAAAGAATACAAGTGCAAAACGGAACAAGAAAAATACACCACATATAGATGGAATCTATTTAGGTGATAAAGTAAAGGTATTTGGACAAGTAGGATTTGTGACAGGATTTACAGGAAAAATGGTATACGTACAAAATATACATGGACAATATATACAAAATCCTTCTAAATCTTATAAGCAAGTGAAGATGTCAGATATGGAACGTATACACCATACGAACAATTGGCAGTTCTTACAAATCGGTTAGGCTATGCCTAACCGAAATTCATCCCTACCTTACCACTGGGCTCTTGCCCGTCACGGGCTTGAAGATGGGGACTTCTTTAAACTTGTTACTAGTTTATAAACGAGGAGATATAAAGAGTATATTCCTACATAAGCCCCCGTGGTGAGAAATAATGGATTCAACAAAATAGCGTGTATGGTTGTCATAAATACTAAACCACGTATTAACACATCGTATATGTGTAAAGCAATTATAGTACCGAGTATATACAAAGAGCAGTATGCACAAACGTCTAAAACAATACGGATTTTAGGATGTACTGCAAATAAAAGAAAAAGAAATGATAAAACAATAGGAAGCAAACCTATGATAAGCTTCAATTCATTTCACCTCTATGACAATATTGCCGAAATTTAGGCAGTCTATTCTCAATGGCTTGTACATAAGTTGAAATAGAGAGGGTGATGTTATGAATCGAGGCTTTTTTTATGTGAAATTAACAAGTGTACGCAAGTTAATCTTATTTATTATCATTACGGTGTTAGCGACTTTTTTTCTTATTAGTATGTTAGTTACTTCAATGAAAGAAACAAAGTCAACGTATTTATATAATTGGTTGAATGAGTTATCGATGAATGGGTATATGTATGTGATTGGAAAGGAAAATCATTATTTTACACAAGAATATCGAAATTTAAACCAAGAGTTTTCAATTTCATCATTTCTATTTTCGGTGGCGACGAACATTCGTTTTGATGATGTACGTAGCTTTGTTGGGAAAGAACTTCCGGGCTTTGGAAAGTACGATACGGAAATCGTTATCGCTGGTGAAGGGACGAACTATTCTAATTTACCGATAGAATCGAGTGTTCCGCTTGAAGAAGTCGTGAAAGAGCGGACAGGAGAAATAGGACAAGCTCCTAAGAAGGATGCAAATCAAGAAAAGAAACAACCAGCTCAAACAACAGGGAAAAGACAAGTTGCTTTTATTTATCATACGCATAGTTGGGAGTCATTTTTACCATTATTAAATTTGACAAATGATCCAGATCCGAATAAGGCCACGAGCTCTGTGACGAATATTTCTATACTTGGGGAACGATTCCATGAACAATTAGAAAACGAAGGGATAGGAGCCGTTGATGATAAAACAGATGTCGGGAAAAAGTTGATTAGTAAGGGATTAAATAGTAACAGTTCTTATAAAGTGTCTCGAGAAATTGTACAGGAAGCAATGACGAGTAATAAAGAATTACAATACTTTTTTGATTTGCACCGAGATAGTGCTCGGAAAAATGTTACAACAAAAACAATTGGGGATAAATCGTATGCGAAACTTGCTTTTGTAATTGGAAAAGGGAATAAAAATTATGAGAAAAACTTACAATTAGCAACCGCGCTACATGAAGCGATTAATACGAAATATCCTGGAGTAAGCCGTGGGGTTATTCAAAAGGGATTTCAAACTGGAAACGGTGTTTACAATCAAGACTTATCAGGACAAGCGATTTTAATTGAGGTGGGAGGTGTAGATAATACATCTGAAGAATTAAATCGTTCAATTGATGCGCTTGCCAAGGCGTTTAGTGAATATTTTTGGCAAGCTGAGAAGGTGAATGGATAAACGTAAGCTTGATGCTTACGTTCTTTTTTTGCTTAAAAAAGAACAAAGGGAAGATTATCTTTATTCTACTGTTGCGAGCAATAAGCTTCTTATCTCAAATTTAAGGGGGAATGAAAAGTTCACTTTATTGACACAATTTTTCTTTCATTATACTAATATCGAAATTTGTCTATTTATCCTGAAGAAAATAGAAAGGGATTTTCTGATAAAATATCGAAATTTTCTTTATAAATAAAATTTTTGCACTATAAAAATTGATAGGGTGGTAGGGATGATTCGAGAAATTCGAGTAGAGGACGCAGCAGCATTTTTACAATTAGGAAAACGATTGGACGAAGAAACGACCTTTATGCTATTAGAACCAGGTGAACGGAATACGACAGTAGAGCAACAAGAGAAGATGATTCAACGTTTTATAGAAAATAATAATTCTACGATATTTGTAGCCACTCATGAAGAACAAGTAGTAGGGTTTATTTTAGCTAACGGCGGGAATGTGCAAAGAAAAAAGCATGTTGCAACAATTGTGATTGGGATTTTACAAGAATATAGTGGCCAAGGTATTGGAACATCTTTGTTTAAAGAAATAGAAAACTGGGCAAAATTACATGATGTATGGCGTTTGGAATTAACAGTAATGGCCCACAATACAAGAGCGCAGGCACTATATAGAAAAGCGGGGTTTGAACAAGAAGGTGTCAAGAAAGCTTCTCTTATCATCAATGGAAAGAATGTCGATGAGTATTATATGGCCAAATTATTAAAATAAGAGGTCGTTTTATGAAAAAAAGATGGGCACTACTGAGTGTCGTAGTAGTTGTAGTTGTGATTGTAGTAGCAGGCATGAATTATAAAATGTATAAGGATAAGCAAGCGCAAGAAGTCAATGCTAGTGTAGCGTTTCCAAAAGAACAAGAAACCATTACTAAAATGGAAGGAGATATTGCGGTTGTAAATAATCCTGATTCCATACTTGTACTTGTAAATAAAAACAGACGGTTACCAGATCGCTATAAACCGCAAGATTTAGTCATTCCGAAAGTACGTTACTCGAATGAAGGAGATCAAGAGAAGAAGAAGATGCGGAAAGAAGCGGCTGTGGCGCTTGAGAAAATGTTTCAGCAAGGAGATCAGGAGCGGATTTTTCTCTTTGCAGTCTCTGGCTTCAGATCTTTTGACCGGCAAAAAGCATTAAATACAATGTACAAAATACAAGATGGGGAAGCGAAAACAGCGATGTCTAGTGCGGTTCCAGGAACGAGTGAACATCAGACGGGACTTGCAATGGATATTACATCACAATCTGCTAAATTCCAATTAGAGTCTATTTTTGGTGATACAAAAGAAGGGAAATGGCTTGCTCAAAATGCACATAAGTTTGGATTTGTTATTCGGTATACAAAAGAGAAAGAATCTATTACTGGTTATCGGTATGAGCCTTGGCACGTACGGTATGTAGGGAATCCGCAGGCTACGTATTTATATGAGAATCAACTCACCTTAGAAGAGGCAATGAAGTAATCAATTGAGGGGAGACGGATCAGATGGTGATGTTATATAAGAAAAAGGCATACGCATATATTACAAGGGAAAAGGAAGGCATGATGCAATTACTTGTTTTTACACATCGTGATATGCCAGAAGCAGGTATACAAGTTCCGGGCGGTACAGTTGATGAAGGAGAAAAATTAGAAATAGCACTACTGCGTGAAGTGATGGAAGAGTCAGGACTGCGTCATTTGTGCATAGAACGTTTCATTGATGATTATATTATCTACGTGAAAGAAAAGCAGGAGTATCAAAAATGCCACTTCTTTCATATTTCTTTATTAACGGACGTTAAGGATACATGGGAACATATAGTAAGTGCGGGAGAGGAAGATGAGGGCCTGACATTTTGTTATAAATGGATTGATATAACAAAATGTCCTGTGTTAGCAGGGAAACAGGGTGAATTTGTACATTTGCTAGAAGAGATGTATGTGAAATGAAAATTTGTTTATACACTAAAAACGTTTTAGACGGATTTTGTTCGTCTAAGACGTTTTTTATTTTCCTTGAAATGGAAGGTTTTTGAAAGTGAAAGTTGAAATTCTAAGTAGAGTTTTTATTTGTCGAAACGAGGAGAGAGCGAAATGATTAAAGTTAATAAGTAATAAGATAAGATTTGAAACTAGGGAAGAACTAGTAAGGGGAGAAATTTGATGGAGATTCAATTTAATAAACTATTAAAAAAAGAATTAACAATTCATGATATACAAACAGCGATGGAAAATGGGGAATTTACTTCGAAAGAGCTAGTTATGTATTATCTTCATAGGATAGCAAAGTATGATCAAGACGGTCCGAAAATAAATTCTATCCTAGAAATCAATCCAGATGCAATTTTTATTGCGGAAGGATTAGATCATGAAAGAAAGATAAAGGGTGTTAGGGGGCCTTTACATGGCATTCCTGTTCTCTTAAAAGATAATATCGAAACAAAGGATTCTATGCATACAAGTGCAGGGACAATTGCTCTTGAAAATTATGTGAGTAGTCAAGATGCATTTCTTGTTGAAAAACTACGTGAAGCGGGTGCAGTCATATTGGGGAAGGCGAATATGACAGAATTAGCAAATGGAATGTCTTTTGAAATGTGGGCTGGATATAGTTCAAGAGGAGGCCAAGTTATTAACCCATATGGCTCAGGTGATGATAACCTTTTCGTTGGTGGCTCGAGTACAGGATCGGCAGTAGCTGTTGCTGCAAATTTTACCGTTTTATCTGTTGGGACAGAAACGGATGCTTCTATTTTAAGCCCAGCCGTTCAGAACTCTGTAGTTGGTATTAAGCCTACTGTTGGTTTAATAAGCCGAAGAGGGATTATACCTTTCACATATGCACAAGATACAGCGGGACCATTTGCTAGAACAGTAACAGACGCGGCAATTCTATTAAGTAGTTTAGCAGGGATAGACCAGCTTGATCCTGCAACTTATAAAAGTAAAGGGAGAGTTCCGCAAGATTATACAATGTATTTAGAGTCTAATGGTTTAAGAGGAGCTAAGATTGGCGTATTTAACAAAGCACCTGTAGACTATTATGAATCTGGCGAGTATGATGAAGAGCTATTTCAGAATGTGATACAAACATTGCAGGATGAAGGAGCGGCAGTAATAGAAGATATAGATATTCCGTCTTTTCATAGGGAATGGAGCTGGGGAGTTGTATTGTATGAATTAAAGCATAGCTTGGATAACTATCTTTCTAAGTTACCTCCAACTCTTCCGGTGCATTCTATTTCTGAATTAATAGCATTTAATAAAAGTATAGAAGAAAAAGCGTTAAAATATGGGCAAAATAAGTTGGAATTAAGAAAGGATTTTCCTAATACGTTAAGAAATCATGAGTATTTAAATGCAAGGTTAGAAGATTTATATTTTTCCCAGGAGCAAGGAATTGATCTTTCCTTAAAGAAATACGATCTTGATGCTATTCTTTTTCCTTCATATATAGGGTCAACAATATGTGCCAAAGCTGGTTATCCTTCTATGGCGGTACCAGCTGGATATATGAAAAGCGGAAGGCCTTTTGGAATTACTTTGGCAAGTACCGCTTTTAGCGAAGGGACTTTAATTAAGCTTGCATATGCGTTTGAACAAGCTACAAAGCATAGAAGAACTCCGAATTTATCGTAAATATATATACATCAATTAAAAAACCGACATACCCCCCCTCTTTTTAGGTGG